>CAZXCR010000137.1:0-5476 GCA_964639315.1 uncultured Treponema sp.
TGATTTTTATTACGGAAGGAGATTCTGCTTCTGGCACAATGACTCACAGTCGCGACGCAAACTTTCAGGCGATTTTTTCACTGCGAGGAAAACCTGAAAATATGTGCGGAAAAAAACAGAGCGAAATTTACAAAAACGACGAACTTTATCAGCTGATGAGTGCGCTTGGAATTGAAATGGATGTAGAAAATTTGCGCTACTCAAGAATCATAATTGCAACAGATGCCGATAACGACGGCTACCACATCCGCAATTTGGTAATGACTTTCTTTTTAGGTTACTTTGAGGAACTTGTTACCAGCGGAAGAGTTTTTATTCTTGAAACTCCGCTTTTTAGAGTCCGCAACAAAACAGAAAATATTTACTGCTACAGCGAAGAAGAACGCGACAAGGCTCAGGCAAAACTTGGCAAAAACGCTGAAACTACGCGATTTAAAGGTTTGGGAGAAATCAATCCTACAGAATTCAAGCAGTTTATTGACCCAGAAACAATGCATTTAACGCCGGTTGAAATAAGTCAGCTTAAGGCAGTTCCAAAATTGCTTCAGTTCTATATGGGAAAAAATACTCCGGAACGAAGAGAATTTATTGAAAAAAATCTTCTTTCTGATATTGACGCTTAAATTTTTAATTTTTAAGTCAGAAAGTAAAAGGGAACCTCTAAAAATCATAAAAAAGGATTAAAAATGGCATACGTAAAAAATCTATTTAATAAAAACTTTCTTGAATACGCAAGTTATGTAATTCGCGACAGGGCAATTCCAGACCTCGAAGACGGACTCAAGCCTGTTCAAAGAAGAATTATGCACACCTTATTCAAAATCGATGACGGTAAATTCCACAAAGTTGCCGGAGTTGTAGGCGAATGTATGAAATACCATCCGCACGGAGACGCTTCAATTGGCGGCGCGCTCGTAGTTCTTGCAAACAAGGGAATTTTTATTGACCGTCAGGGAAACTTTGGCAATATGTTTACAGGAGACGCAGCTTCGGCACCACGTTACATTGAATGCCGTGTTCATCCGCTTGCAAAAGAATTTCTTTACAATCCGAACATTACAAACTATGTTCCAAGTTACGACGGACGCAACGAAGAGCCGGTTGTGTTCCGGGCAAAAATTCCAGTTGCGCTCATAATCGGAGCTGAAGGAATTGCGGTTGGAATGAGTACAAAAATTCTTCCGTACAATATTCGCGAAGTTCTTAACGCAGAAATAAAATGTTTAAAAGGTGAAAGTTTTGAAATCTTCCCAGATGTTCCCACTGGTGGACTTATTGACGTAAGCAACTACAACGACGGTAACGGAAAAATTGTTACGCGGGCAAAATTCGATATGAGCGATGAAAAGAAGATTGTAATCACGGAACTTCCAGTCGATACAAATTCTGCTCAGCTTTTGGACTCAATCGAAAACGCATACAAGGCAGGCAAAATCAAAATCAGTTCAATTGACGACTTTACCACCGACCACTGTCATATAGAAATAAAACTTCCGCGCGGAGTTTACGCAAAAGACATAGAAAAGGCACTTTATGCTTACACTGACTGCGAAAAATCAATTTCGTGCCAGATGCTGGTTATTAAAGACAATATGCCGGTTGCAATGACAGCCACTGAAATCATCAAATATTACGCAAAAAATCTTGTAAAAATCATCAAAGACGAACTTGAATTTGAAAGGGCAAAACTGACCGAAGAACTGCACGCAAGAACGCTCGAACGCATTTTTATTGAAGAGCGCATTTACAAAAAAATCGAACTGATGAAAACCGCGGAAAGTGTAAACAAGGCAGTAAAAGACGGCTTCATTCCGTTTAAAAACGAACTTGTGCGCGAAGTAAATGATGATGATGTGGAAACGCTTTTGAGAATTCCAATCCGCAGAATTTCGCTTTTCGACATCAACAAAAACAAAGATCAGGTAAGCGCAATAAATTCAAGGCTTAAAGAAATAAACCGTCGCTTAAAGCACCTTACAGAATGTGCCGTTGAATATCTTGATGGAATGCTAAAAAAATTCAGTGGGGACAATTTTGAGCGCCGTACACAAATTGCAAAATTTGCCGCAGTAGACGTAAAAAAAGTTGAAAAGCGCGACATTTCACTGCGCTACGACGAAGAAAAAGGCTATTTGGGAATTGCAGTTAGTGGCGGCAGGGAAGTTTTAAAAGTTACCAGTTTTGACAGAATTTTTATTGTACGCAAAATCGGAATGTGGACAGTTTGCGATGTTCCAGACAAACTTTTTGTTGACCAAGGAATGTACTACGTAAACTACGCAGACAAGGGAATTATAAGCAACATTTTGTTTACAGTAATTTACCGCGATTTAAAAACAAAATTCTGTTACATAAAGCGTTGCAGAATTTCCGGCTGGATTATGAACCGTGACTACAATTTTGCTCCAGACGGTGCAGAAGTTCTCCACGTTGACACACGCAGTAAATTTAAGTTTACTTTACAATATGTTCCAAAACCACGCTCAAAGGCGAGTCAGGAATTTAAAGCAGAAGACTTTGAAGAAAAAGGACTTAAGGCGCTGGGCATAAGGCTTGCAAACAAAGAAGTTTCTTCAGTTCAAGTTGAAGCGCAAAAAGACGAAGTACAGGGTGAATTATTCCAATGAAATTTCAAAATTTAAAACGTCCTGAATACAAAAGAATGTATGCAGTTATAAAACAAAATCTTGCGCCGTACTTTTCACGCGCAATACTTGTTGTTTTAGTCCTTGAGTTTCTAAAAATTTTTATTACATCATTTTCATCAATTCCGGCATTCAATTTGCTGCTGAACGAAAATCCATCAGCAGCAGAAATTTTTGGAAATTCCGCCCTTAGCATTGTGATTTTTTTTATTGTAAGAATGGTGTGCGAAATTTTAAGTTTTGGCGCAATTATGTATTTTACAAACGTGATTGTAACTAGGAACGCAAAATTTCAGGATATTTTTACGGGCTTTAAATCTTACAAAAAAAATCCGTATCTTTTGTCGCTTATTTTTATAGCAGCGTCACTGGTTGCACTGATTTTAGTTTTTGCCGCAATGTTCATTTTTAGAGATTTTTTTAATTTTGATTTTGCACAGAATTCTCAGTCAAACCTTGATTTTACAAGCGAAAATCTGCAAAAAATAATTTTGCCTTATATGCCAAAAATTTTTATTTTAACTGCAGTTTTTTTTGTGTTCTATTTTGCAGTAAAAGTTTTTTTTATTTTTACACCGAATGTAATGCGCGACTTTAAATTAAATTTTTCAGCTTCAGTAAAAAGAAATTTCCTGCTGATTCATAAAAATTATTTTCACTTTCTTGGATTTGAACTTTATATCAACTTAAAAAACATAGCAATTTACGCAGTTTGTTACGCACTGGAACTTTTTATTCCGCAAAGTGTTATGCAAAAAGTAAGTTTTATTCCCTTCCTGCTGAATTTTGCAATTTTCTTTGAGCAGTACACAATTCTTGCAAAATTTTACAGCGGAATTCCAGTTTACTATTATTCGATTTTAAGTGTGAACAATCTTATTCGAAGTCACAATTTAAAATTCAGTTCACAAAGTCAGGAAGAAATTCCAGCGGACTCGGTTTCTACTGAAAATGACAAAAACGATTTTGAAGAAGACAGTGGCGAAGAAAAAAATCTTCCGTCAAATCCGGACTGAAATTTTATGAAAATTCTTCTTGAATACAAAAGCAATATTCTGCTCATAAAAAATTCTCGTTTTATAGCAGAAGCTTTTTTTGTTTCAAGTCAGGTGGATGCCAGAGAAAGACTTTTAAGTCAGAAAAAAAAATACTCTGATGCAAGCCACGTTTGCCACGCTTTTATAATTGGTGAAAATGCGCAAATCAGCGGAATGAGCGACGACGGAGAACCGGGCGGAACTGCCGGGCGGCCAATGCTTGACGTTCTAAAAGGCAGCGGAATTACAAACATAATTGTAACTGTAACAAGATATTTTGGCGGAACCTTGCTTGGAACTGGCGGACTTGTTCACGCTTACGGAAATTCTGTAAAAGAACTCTTAGCTTTGTGCAAAACCGAAGAACTTGTTCAAAAAGCGGATTTTAGTTTTTTTGCGGACTATTCATTTTACGAAGAAATAAAGCGTCAGTTAGCAAACTTTAATATTTATGAATTAAAAGAAGATTTTTCTGAGGAAGTAAAGCTTTCAGGAAAGATAAAAAAAGATGAACAGGAAAATTTTGCGCTTTTAGTAAAAAATTTAAGTCGGGGAAAATCAAGTGTAAATTTTTCTTAAAAAATAAAATCAGCAAAAAAAACACAAATGACAGTTGCTCAATAAAGTGATATATTTGGAGGAGTTATGCCAGTAAAATTAATTTTAGTTTTAATTCTTATTATTTTAGTCGCGATTCTTACAGGATTTAATCTTTCAAATACCTGCACAATTTGGTTTTTCCACACATTTACAGACATTCCAGTTTTTGCAGCCCTTTTAACCGCCTTTATTTTAGGAGTGATTGTAACCCTTCCCTTTACAGTCAAAAAACGAAAGCAGGGAAAAAAATCTGCTGAACAAATTGATGGGGCAGAAAATCCTAAAAAAGCAAAAAAATTTTTCTTTGCAAAAAAAGACGCTTCTAAAATTCCAGCTCAAAAGGTAGATGAAAAATCGCAAAAGACTTCAGAAAATCAAATAAAAACTGAACCTGATGTAAGCGACGCTGATTATGTTTTGAAAAAGACTGACGCAGAAACTTCAGAAGATAAAAAATAAAAATGAAAACAAAAAAAATTTTTCTTGTATTCGCGCTATCTTTCTCTGCATTTTTTACATTTGCTGAAGGAAAAAAATCTGCTGAAACTTTAAAAAACGAAGCATTAAAGCAGGAAGCAATTCAAGATTCAATTTTATACATTAAATCAAATCTTTCAGACTGCGAAACTTTGGCAGACAAGAGATCAATTTTGTTTTTCTTAGGGAATTTGCAGGAACAGCTTGGCTTGTATTCGCAGGCAAGCAAATCTTACGCTCAGGCAGCGGGAATTTCTGCAGGCGACGCAAAGAATATGCAGAAAGTTTCGGCTGAGCAACTGGTTTTAAATGCGGTAAGAGCAAGTCTTAATTCTGGCGACTGGGAAACAGCGAAATCTTATTTAAATTCAGCGGTGCGCTCGTCAAAAAATCCGCAAATTCTTGCGTACGTAAATCTTTACGGAATTTGGGCGGACTTGTGCCGGGCTTCGAATTACAGCGAAACAAAAGACAGCATTGAGCTTTTAAAAGCGTATTCTTCAATGGAATCGATGATTTATGTAAAGCCTGCAGTACTGCTTACGCTTTGGTACATAACTGGCGAAACTTCTTACGCAGACAAATTGAAAAAAGATTATTCTGCAAGTCCGGAAGCTGGGATTGTAAAAGGCACAGTTCAAATTGCAAGCGTTCCGTTCTGGTATTTTGTTCCGCGAAAAATTTCTGAAGAAAATGAAACTGAAACTTTAACTGAAA
>CAZXCR010000138.1:0-5432 GCA_964639315.1 uncultured Treponema sp.
CGTCGAATCACTTTTTTAAAATTCCAGATGCTTTTGAACATAAAATTCATTTTATTTTTGATTTGAGCACAAATCCGGAAGCTGTAAAACTTGTGCTAAAGAAAAATCAGAATTTTGAATTTACAAAAAACAAAAATCCTCTTGAAAATATTTTAAGCGGAACAGAAAATCTTTTGGAACTTGAAAGTGGCGGAACGGTTACAATTGCGGCTAGTGATTGGGCAAGACTTGCGGGATTTAAAAAAATTGAATTTTTTGGTGCAGACTTTTCTTATTCACAAAAACCCTACGCAAAGGGAACTTATCTTGATTCAAATTTTGCTTTTTGCCAGAACCGTTTTTACAATTCTGAAACAAAATTTATGGCTTTGCAGTTCAGAACGGAATTAAAAAAAATTCAGTCAGGCATTTTTAAAACAGAAAATAAAACTGAACTTTGCACTTCTTTGGTTCTCGAAAATTATGCGCAGTCACTTTTAAAATGGGCAGAAAAAAATTCTTTTGTAAAAAATGAAAATGTTTTTTGTAACGAAAAAAATTCTCCAAGCCATAAAAAAATTTCAGAAAATCAAAATGAAAGTAAAAACGGAATTTCGCTTTACTTAAAAAATCTTGAAAAATTGCAAACAAAAAATCTTGATGAACTTTTACAAGATCCGTATTTTTATTCAATTCTTCCATTAATTGCAAACCTCCGCGAAAATCAGAATGCAAAAAATTTGGCGCAGGTCATAAAACTTGCATACAACGAGTGCCTAAGATATAATTGACTTTATGAAAAACAAAAAGGCAACCGCATTTTACATAACAATAATTTCAATTTACGCACTTACAATTTTGATTTATTCCTTTTCCCTGATTTTTGACTATGCTTTTGGACAAAAAAAAATTGAAAATCGCTTTAACTCGCTTTCAAGGAGTTTGAGCATTGCTGAGCGCAAAAATGAAATCAACTCAGAAAAATTTAAAGATGACTTTTTGTCAGCAGCGGGAAATTTTAGCGATATAAAACGACTTCAAGTTACGGCAAACGACCAGCTCATTATTTCTTACCCGAATTTTTTTGAGCAAAAGGAGCTTTCTTCAAATTCATCAAAACTTGTGCAAAATAAATCAACAAGTTTTACTTCTTCAGACGGAAATGTTCTTACGTTAAAAGCGGCATTTTATGTTTTAAAACCAAGCACAATTTTTTACCGAGGAATTGCGGCTTTTGTGGTGATTTTTCTCGCAAGCAGCGCCACCGCAGTTTATTTGATTTTAAACTATAAAAAACAAAATTCAAAATCTGATGAAAAAGAATTTTCGGGCGAAGAGCTTATTTTTGAACCAGAAGAAAATAAAACTGATTCTGAGGAAATTCTAGAAAATCACCTTCAGAAAGTCGAAGAAGAAAATTCTGATGAAAATAAAAACTTAAATTCAAAAACAGAAACTTTAGAAGCAAACGAAAATTTTTATGATGAACAGCCAAAATCAGCTCAAAATTTTGAAGAAATTGAATCTGATGAAGGCGAATCTGATAAAATTGAATCTAATGAAATCGCATCTGAAGAAAACAAAAGTCCTGCCATAAAAGAAGATAATTTTACTCCGCTCACCTTTACGCAGGAAGAAATGGAAGTATTAAATCAAATAAATTCAGACTTAAAAAAAGAAGCCGAAGAAGAAGAACAGCGGGAACTTCAGGAACAGGAAAACAAACCGCAGGGACTTTTTTCGCCAGTAACAAAATTTGGCTGGGAATCGTATATGATGCCGCGTTTGGAAAATGAACTGGTTCGCTCTGCCTCTATGGAAATTGACATTGCACTTTTGCTTTTGCAAGTTGAAGACATTGACTGGACAAGCGAAAGCGGAAATGAAATCAGCAATTACATTCTTGAAACAATGAAATTTAATGACCTTGTGTTTAACTACAAAAATGACGCTTGCATAATTATTCTTCAGGACGCAAACACGGATAAGGCAATTGAAATTTCGCAGGAAATTCTGCAGAACATAAAAAAAATTTTGGAAGCAAACAGCGAAGAAAACAATGTGGCACTTGGAATTTCAACCCGGTCGGTTCGTCTTATAAGCGAAACCAGACTGTTGAACGAAGCAGAACAGGCCCTTTCTCACGCAAAAGAAGACAAAACTTCTCCAATTGTAGCATTTCGGGTTAATCCAGAAAAATACAAGGCTTATATTGCAAACGAAGGTGCAAAGTTAAATTAAGATTTTGGTGGAACTTCACTTTCAAAATCATCAAAGTTTTCAAGCGTATCTTTTTCAGGAGGATTTTGTGGGTGCAAATCTTTTTCCTCCTGATTTTCTTCTTTAGGCATTGAATCGTTTAAAGCTTTTTCAAGAGAATTTATAGTCTCCGTTTGGTCTGGAAAATTTTCTTTCATAAAAGCAAGTTTGTTTTTTGCCTCATCAAACTGAGAATCAGAAATAAGAATGCTTATGTAATTTTTTAAAATTGAATAGTCTGAAGGATTTTTTTCAGAAAGTTCTTTGTAAAGTTCAAGAGCTTCTTTAAAATCACCGCTCATCGCATAAATATAAGCCATTGAAAGCTGAATATTTACATTTTCTGGGTCATAAGAAAGTATTTTTTGGTATTCTGTTTTTGCATTTTCCCAATCTTTGTTTAAAGCGTAACATCTGGCAATTTTATATTTGCAATTTAACTGCAAATTCTTATTCTTAGCTGCCAAAGTGTAATATTCAATGGCTTTTGTATAATTTTTGAGATTTTCGTAAGAAGACGCAATCGAATAATATTCAGAACTTATATTATTTTTTATAACAGCACTTTCTCCAGGAATTGCCAAATGCGTTGTACCGCAAGAAACAAATTCGAGGAGAAAAAATGAAATCAGTCCTAAAAAAGCAAAAAATTTCTTCATAAAAATTTTAGAGTGAGCAAACGAAATTACATTGTGCCAAGCACGGTCTGCTCAATTTTTCTAAGCTGAGATCTGTAAAGTCCGGTAATATTCGATCCGTAATCTGCAAGAAGCTGCATAATATTTCTTGGTTGCTCGTGGCTGTCAACTCCGTTCAAACGGTCGCCTGCATCGCCAAGTCCCGGAAGAATATATGCTTTTTCGTTCAGAATTGGATCTACCCAAAGCGTGTAACAAGTGCAGTTTTCCAAAGCGCGTGTAACTCTCATGCAGCCTTTTAGTGCAGAAATTACATTAAAGAATTTTATGCTCTTTGGCTTTACTCCCTGCTCCTGAAGATATTTTACAACAGTAACTAAAGAACCGCCGGTTGCATTCATTGGATCAGCAAAAATCAAATCTTTTCCATCGAGTTCCTGAATGTTAAAAAATGAATTTTTCAGATTCAAAATATACTGCATATCATTTTCTTTTCTTGTATCATCTCTGCTGATTTTAAAAAGTGCAAAAGGAGTTACATAGCCTTTAGAAGAATACTCTTCAATTTCCTTTGACATAATCATACTTGGAAGAAGAGCACCGCGAAGCATAACGCACATAACGGAATTTTCAATATCAGCATTAATGTCTGGAATTTTATGAACTGCATAATTTTGAACTGGATAAGTTACCGGAGTTTTTACAAAAATATGATTTTTATGATCGCAGTGCTGCTCCGTGTATGCCAGACGGAAGAGCATTTCAAAGGCACGCTGAGTGTAGTACATAAATTCCGCGTGGTCAGTTTTTATATCGCGAAGTTTCGAAATAACGTGACTTGCTTCGGCATGCGCACCTTCTTCAGTTTCAAAAGAATAAACTTTTATATTTGGATGTTTCTTACAAATTTCCTGCATAAAATGACCCATTTTGTCAAAACTTTCAACAATTTTAGGTTCATTTTCAGTTACAAAATATTTGTAAGTGTCTTCATACATATTCTGAATCTGTGCCAGATCCTTCTGATCTTCTTCGGTAAGATATCCGTCTAAATCTTCTGCCTTTAAAATCACTTTTTCATTATTATCTGTCATAAACATCTCCCATAAAATTTATTTTTTATTTTCCTGAATTATTTTTTCACCGTCAACTCTAAAATGCTTACCGCTTATTGCTTCTCTTGAAAGCAGTTTTTTTATCTGATTTTTACTCACTTCGATTTGCGAAAGTTCAAGAGTCTGCTCGTCTGTTTGGTCAATTTTTGCGCCCATCATTCCGATGGAAACAGAAAGCAAATTCTTAAAAACCGCCATCGTTCTTTTGTCTGCAAGATGAAGTTTAAGTTTTAACTCGTAAAGACCCGAATATTCATTCAACTTTTTTCGATTCGGCATATAAGACAACGAACCGTAAACAAAATCAATTCCGCGCGACTCAATTCCAATCAAATTCCGCAAATACTGACCAGGGCGCGTTATATAAAACAAAATGTCAGTGCTTTTCTGCGAAAGATAATCGTTCTGGAAATTACTGCAAAGTTCCGCACCATCAGCATATTTTTGCAAAGATGGATTTATTTCCTCCGCAAGCAAAAAAGTTTTTTGTTCCGGGAAAGAAATTTTTAGGTCAGAATCATCTCTGTAAAAAACTGTAAAGGAATTTTCGTAAGGACTTTCAAGATTAGTTTTTTCAAGAAGAATATTTTTATTTTTCCAGCCATTCTTTTTGGAAAGAACTTTTTTAACCGCAAGTGGCGGAATGTCAACATCAGCAGAAACTTCAAGCCGCGAGCGATCTTTTACAGTTCCAAGTCCAATGTAAAGATTGTTAATTCTTTTTGCCACAAGTTCAGCGTCTTCGTAAGTTAAGCGATTTATTCTGTCGCAAAGAATTTCTGCAACCAGAGGAACTTGATTCGAAGACGGAACGTTTAAATAAATGCTGGAATCTTCGCTAAGAAGCGCAAGCGGATGCAACCTTTCATTTTCTTGAATTTCAGAAGTTTTACATCCGCTAAGCAAAAAAGCAAAACTTATGGCAGCTAAAAAAAATTTTACACTTATAAAGAGATTTTTTTTTGTAAATGTAAGGTCAAATTTCATTTCAGCCACCTTAAAAAGATTTTAGTTCAAAGTTGCCTGACAAAAATGCAATTTTGCTAGATTTCTTAAGCCTTTTGAACTGAAACTGACCATTTCAATTCATCAGCGTCAATTTCAGTACCGCCAGAAAGTGAATCAAGCCAGTTAATTTCACTAGCCAAAGTTTCTCCGGAAATAAAGTCACGGAACATTTCAAAAGCGCCCTTCAATTCAGAAGAACCGCTCACAGAAAGTTTAATGCGGTCTGTAATTTCAAATCCAGATTCCTTACGAAGATTCTGAACGCCACGAACCAAATCCCGCGCATAACCTTCTTTCTTTAATTCATCGGTGATTTTTGTATCAAGACCAACGGTTAAAGTTCCGTCATTAATTACCTTAAGATTTTCTTTTTCAAAGCGTTCAACAATTACTTTTTCGGAATTAAGTTCAACTTTCTGACCGTCAACATCAA
>CAZXCR010000139.1:0-5420 GCA_964639315.1 uncultured Treponema sp.
AAAAATTTTGGCGATAAAATTATAATAAAATGTTATTTTCAAAAAACCAAAAAATCCTGAAATATCTTGACTTATGAAAATAAGCGATTAAAATATAGATTATGAGTGATTATCTTGACGCAAACAATGAGGAGCTTCTCAAAGACTTTTTTGCAGAGGCTGAACAGCAAGTTGAAGTTCTCGAAAGTAATATTCTTGTTATAGAGAATGACCCTTCAAATCACGATGCTATTGATGAAATTTTCCGTGCGGCACATACATTGAAAGGCGGTTCTGCAACAGTAGAAATGACCGAACTTGCATCTTTTTGTCACGATGTTGAAGATTTGCTTGATGCTTTGCGAAGTGGCACAGTTTCTGTTTCTGAAGAAATTGTTGACGTTTTGCTTACTTCTATAGATACAATAAAAGCTATGCTTGAGGCTAGAAGTTCAGGCTCAGTTTACCAGGAAAGTGTAGACGGTCTTGTTTCCAAAATTGACTCGTTTATTCCTGCAAAAGATGCAAAAAAATCTGCACCGCCAAAAATTCCAAGCAGTCTGGTGGGTTCTGCAAAGCCAAAAGTTGCTGATTCTCCTGCACCTGCGGCTCCAGAAAGTGCTCCTGCTGCTTCTTCAGGAAAAATGCCTCCAGTTCCGCCTCTTTCAGAAGAAGAATATGATGAATTAAAAGAAGCAACTCCTAGCGGACAAAAGCTTTGGTACATAAATGTTACTTTTGACGAAACTAATCCAATGAACAGTGTTGGTGGAATTCAAGTTTTTGCTGCACTAAAGAACTGCGGTTCAGTTTTAAAAACTGTTCCTGATTTTGAAGCGCTTTACGAGGACGAATTCCATCCGCAAGTTATCTACTATATTGCTACATCCTCTACTGCTGATGAACTTGAAGACTGCTCTTATTTGGATGATGTAACTCTTGCAACTGATGCTCACCCTGTTGAAGAAGCAAGTGCTGTTGCTCAGGAAGCGCCTGTAGAAACTCCGGCAGAATCTGTAGAAGAGAAAAAAGCGCCTGAAGTTGAAGAATCAGTTTCTGCTGAGCAAAAACCAGCGCAGTCTCCTTCTGAAACTCAGACAGAAAGTGCTTCTGCTGTTCCTGCAACAAATACAAATGTTCAGCAGGCTAAAAAATCAATGCCGGCAACAGGTCATGCAGTAAATCAGTCGGGTTCTATTCTCCGTGTTGACTCAAAACGTGTTGATAATCTTATGAATCTTGTTAGCGAAACTGTTATTACAAAGGCTGCGTTTAACCAGAATGGTCTTCAAATGGCTGATTTGCAGGTTAAACTTCAGGTTTTGAATTCAACATACAAAGATAAGCAGCACAAGCTTATGGATTTACTTCCAAAGCTTATTGAAATTGCAAAGACTGGCGTTTCAACAAAAGAAATCCGCGAAAAACTTTCTGCAGAATACGGCGATATGTCTTCGTGGTTTGATTCTTTTGAAAATGATTTTAAAACCGCATCTACTAAATATCGCTCTACAACGCAAAATCTTGGTCGCATTACAAGCGAACTTCAGGAAGGCGTAATGAAAATCCGAATGGTTCCGATTGGAACTATTTTTAACAGATTTCCGCGAGTTGTGCGTGATTTAAGCAGAGATTTAGGAAGAAAAGTAAATCTGGTAATCGAAGGAGAAGACACAGAACTTGATAAAACTGTAGTTGATGATCTTCTTGATCCAATTATGCACTGCGTAAGAAATTCTGTTGATCACGGAATTGAGCCTCCAGAAGAAAGAAAGGCACTTGGTAAAGACGAAACAGGTACATTACTTCTAAAAGCTTCAAATGAAGGCAATATGATTGTAATTGATGTTGTTGACGACGGTGCCGGAATTAATGTAGAAAAAGTAAAAGAAAAGGCAATCAAAAAAGGTCTTATAAGTCCTAATAAAGTTCTTTCAAATCAGGATGCTTATAATCTTATATTCCAGCCTGGTTTTTCTACAAGCGACAAAATCAGCAATGTTTCTGGAAGAGGTGTTGGTCTTGACGTTGTAAAAACTATGGTTGAAAAACTTAAGGGAACAATCAGCGTAACCAGCGAAAAAAATAAGGGCTCTAAGTTCTCTATTAGACTGCCGCTTACTCTTGCAATTATACAAGGTCTTTTGGTTCGTGTTGGTAAGGAAGTTTATTCTATTCCAATCGCAAATGTTATTGAAAGTCAGCGGGTAAAGAAAGATTCTATCAGCACAATCGATAATTATGAAGTTTTGAATGTGCGTAATGAAGTTATTTCAATTTTGAGATTAAACCGTTTGTTCAATATCAAAAAGCATGACGATAGCGAGTACTGTTTTATCGTTATTGTTGGTTCCCAGGAAAAGAAAATAGGTGTTATGGTAGACGCGCTGATTGGCGAAGAAGACGTTGTTATAAAGCCGCTTCATGATCATTTTACTTCTTCACCGGGAATTGCTGGTGCTACGGTTCTTGGAGACGGTTCTATTTCTTTGATTATTGATGTTAGCCAGTTACTTGAACTTGGTGTAAGGCAGGAACTCGACGCTCAGCAGATTCGTGAAGCCGAAGCAATAAAAAATGGAAGCAGAGGGTAGATAAATGGCAACTATACAAGAAAAACTTAGCGTTCTTGCAGGCGTAACAGATGAGGCAGACTCGAATCTTTCGGTTCAAAATTCTGAAAGAAAAAATGTTGCTGTTGCTGATTTTAAGATGGTGACTTTTTCTCTGGCAGGCAAAGATTATGCAATTGATATTATGAAAATAAAGGAAATTGCAAAGGCTGGTCACTTTACTTACGTCCCGAATATTCTTCCGTTTGTGCTTGGCGTTTACAACTTGCGTGGAGATATTGTTCCGGTCATTGACTTAAGATTGTTTTTTAATATTGATGTTCCTGAACACGATGATGATGTTCTTGAAAATATGCTTATTGTAAGCATTGGTGAGCAGACTTTCGGTGTTGTGGTTGATGCAATTGATAAAGTTGTTGGTATTCAAAAGTCTTCTATTCAGCCGCCGCATCCACTTTTTGGCGATATTAGCATTAAGTACATTTACGGCGTTGTTGAAGCAGAAAAGCACCTTTACATTCTTCTTGATCTTGACAAAATTTTTGGTGTAAAAACTCCAGAAGAAGAAAAAGAATTTCAGCAGGCTGTAAAAAAGCAGATGGAAGAGCGGCAAAAGGTTGCTATTGAATTGGAAGAGCAGAAGTCTGCTGCAGAAAACAATCAGAAAGTTTCTTCAGAAACAAAATCACAGAAAGAAATTCTTGCTGAAAATCAGGAACAAATAGAGAAAAGCAAAACTGTAGATTTGAATTTTATAGTTGATTCATTAAGAAATTTTAAGAAATTCTATGCTACTGAAGTAACCCAGGAGTGGATAAAAAAACGCTATGCTGACTGGCTTGAAGAGCGGGACGAAAAAAATACTCAGCTTCAGAATGAAGATGATGCTGAAGAATTTTTAGCGTCTTTTTATTCAAAATATACGGGAACCTGGTGGCCTGAATCTTTTGCAAAGGAAATTGAAAATGTTCTGCCAGATAATTCTGCAAAGAATATTGTTGTGTGGAATCCTGGTTGCGGAAAAGGTTTTGAGTCGTATTCTTTGGCTTGTATTATGCAGAAGCGTTATCCAAATGCCAGAATAAGAATTTATGGTCACGACACAGATTTGCTGAGCGTTTCAAATGCTCCTCTTATGAATCTTACAGATGAAGCTAGTAATGATTGGTATCAGCCTTATACAACGAGGACTGTTACTGGTGATTATACATTTAAGAAGGAAATTAAAGATTCGATTATGTTTGAGTATCATGATTGCGTCAATAATAATAGCCTTCCTCCAATTGATATTGTTTTTGCCAGAGATTTGCTTGCCTTCCTTCCTGAAAATTCTCAAAAAACGGTTTTAGCTGATTTTGAGGAAAAGGTGAAAGGAAACGGTATTATAATCGTTGGTGAAAATGAAAAACTTTCTATTCCAGGCTGGACGGAAAGAACTGTTGGAAATGTAAAATTTTATAAAAAGCAGTAATGTAGATTCTAGAAATTTCAGTTTTTGAAGAGGACTAGAATCTAAAAAGCGAACTTAGAATATTTGCCACAAAATTAAATTTTTGTGTTATAATTCACGCAGTTCGTGCTTGAACTAATCGGGGGAATTTTAATGAGAGTTGAGTACATTAATCCGTTTGTAGAAACTTCTTATAATGTTCTAAAAGAAGTTTTAGGTGGCGCTGAAGTTAAAAGAGGAGATTTATATTTAAAATCTACTGCTATGCCAGTTATGGGAGTTGCTGCTCTGGTTGGTCTTGCAGGAGATGTTGAAGGTCGTGTTGTTTTTGATATGACCTACGAAACTGCTCTTAACATTGCATCAGAAATGAATGGTGAAAAACTTGCCGTATTTGATGATCTTGCAAAATCTACAATCAGTGAACTTGCAAACTTAATTACTGGTCAGGCGGTTACAAAACTCCATGAACTTGGTTTTAGATTTGATCTTACGCCTCCAGCACTTTTTGCCGGTCAGAATATGGAAATTGCAGCATTAAGCGGTACAAATGAGAATGTTGAGGCTCTTATTGTTCCTCTTATTACTGAATATGGAAAAATTGAAGTTAATGTCGCTATCCGCGAGCGTGCATAAAATAAGGAGCAAAAAAGAATGAAGACTAGAGATGATTTTCAGACAACAAGTGAACACGCACCAGATGGTGTAAAACTTGACGGTTCTAAGTATCGTATTCTTATTGTAGATGATTCTATGTTCGTTGCAAAACAGCTTACTCAGATTCTTACAAGCGCAGGATATGAAATTGTTGCAACTGCTCAGGACGGAAAAGAAGGTGTTGATAAGTATAAAGAACTCTGTCCAAATGTTGATTTGGTAACAATGGATATTACAATGCCTCGTATGGATGGAATTACAGCTCTTGAGCAGATTATGGCTTTTGATAAGAATGCTCGTGTTGTTATGGTAAGTGCGCTTGGTAAAGAGGAACTTGTTAAGAAATCTCTTCTTAGCGGTGCAAAAAATTACATTGTAAAACCTCTTGATCGCACAAAGGTTCTTGAACGCATAAACGCTTCTGTAAAAAGAGATTCATAAGTTTTTTGCTGGGCATTTTTTTACTAAAAATTATTTTCTTTTGAAAAAGAGCATCTTCAGTATGAGAAAAATTTTCTTTTCTGAAGGTGCTTTTTTTTGTTATGAAACAGACCTCTTTAACTTATATAAATTTTTATCTAATAGGGCGAATTTCTAGTTTTAATCAGGGATTTACAAAAATGTAGCTAGGAAAACGAAAGTCTCGGTGGTTGAGTCTGCGCCGCAACCTTACATCTGCTTCCCGAATTTGTCGCAAGCTTCGCCTGCTTCACGAGTTTTGTTCCAAAACTCGAGGGATTGTTTTGTTAAGAAATTGATTT
>CAZXCR010000140.1:0-5400 GCA_964639315.1 uncultured Treponema sp.
CTGTGTAAGCGCCTCTTCCCTTAAATGACTTTAATTTTTTTCCTTTGATATAAGGCGGAACCAGAATCTTGTGCAAGATTGAGCCAGTTTCTTGTACAGTGCCCAAAACCATACCTGGAAAAATAGCTGAATCAGTTTTTATTTTATCAAGCGCAGAAAATTCCCATTTTTTAGTTACGTCAATTGCTTCTTCTCTTTCGCCCGGATTTATAAAAACTCCGCTTTTTTCAAACATCTGCTTTAACGGACGCTGAATTCCATCGTAAATTGTTCCAACAAGTCCAGGTCCAAGTTTTAAAGAAAGAGGTCTCTCGCTAGAAACAACTTCTTCGCCAATCTGCATTCCAGAAACATCTTCGTAAACCTGAATTGTTGCAATTCCCTTATTCTGCCTAATTATTTCGCCTATAAGCTTTTTGCTGCCAACGTCAACAACATCGTAAAGTCCGCATTTTTCCAAGCCTTCCGCGTAAACAATCGGTCCTGAAATTCTTGTAATTCTGCCAGTAATCATTCCGGAAGCCTCCCGCCAAACAAAGCAAGTGCAAGTTCACCACAAGATGAATCCATAATTTCCCTGATTTTTTGATCCAGAGTAAAGCGACACAAAAAAGCTGTGTTATCTTCAGGATTTATGCAGTTTACAAGAAGTCCCTTGCGGAATTTAAATCCCAAAACCGCCTCGTCCTCGAGCACATTTTCGTCCGCACTTTCTACACTTTGCAAATTTTTACCAAATTTTTTTTCTAAAAGAGAGGCAATTTTCTTTTCATCAAAACCAATCACCCTTACTTTTAGATTTTTATTTTCAAGAACAGAACTGAATTTTTCCATCATTTTTTCAAGAAGAGAAAACTGTTCTTCATCACTCAAATTTTCAAAATAAGAATTTATTTCTTCCATTATGGAATTATAAATAAATGAAACTAAATAACGCTGTTTTTCGAGAGGCAAAGCCGCATTTTCATTTTTTTCGTAAAGTTCCAGATCTTTTTTAGCTTTACTTTTTGCCTCTTCAATTGCATTTTCAAGTCTCTTACCCACTCCATCACTTATAGATTTTACCGAAATTTCAGCTTTCTGAAGAATTTGCTCAGCCTTTTTACGGCATTCAGCTTCAATTTCCCTATCCAAAATTTCTGATGAACGTAATTCTTCCATAAAAATTTTCCTTTTTTGTGCTGACCAAAAACTTGCGGAAACAAGATAAAAAAATCAGCCTGTTAAAAAATTCCGTTTTTTTGTAAAAAGTAATTCTACTTTTAAATTTTAATTCCAATTGCTTCACGGATTGAATCAGTTAAACTTTTTCTTCCCTGAATGTGACCGCTTAAGCCGGGAATTTCTACAATTAAAGGAGATGTTCCCTTCATTTGCCACGCGTTTACTTCGGTCTGCAGCATATCAGAAACATCTTCAGTTAAAATGAGAATTCGTGGTTTTTCTTCATTAGACAAGGTTTTTATAGAATCTGACTGACCTGTTATGTAGTAAAAGGCATCAAGCGCTTCTTTTCGATTAGAAACTGCCCTGCCCTTTACTCCAGCCAGCGCAAAACCAAGCACGAGTTCCCGCTCGCCAATTACGAAATATTCCATAAAATCAGTTTAATCTGACAAAATATTTTCAGATTTGCTTACATAATGATGATGAACAGGGAACAAGGAATCCCCACAAACAAATTCCTTCTGCAAGTCCAACAAACGGAAGTGCCTTTCCCGAAAGTTCTGCATTTTCGCTCATTGCGCCCATTGCAGCAGCACCAATTTTTCCTACAGCCATTGCACCGCCAATACAAGCAAGTCCTACAGCTAAAGCAGCGGCTATGTATTTTACAGCACCAGCAAGTCCGTCAGAAGAAGTTTCAGATTCTTCAGTTACAGTCTGTTCTACTGCCTGAGTAGAAGCAAGTTCAGTTTCATTACTCTGAGCAAATACAGACGCAGCACTTACAAATAAAAATGTTACCAAAACCAACAAAATTTTCTTGTTCATAAAACACCTCTTATATTTTTATCAGCTTAAGATTTTTCTTAAAACTGAATTTATACAAAATAAAATCGTAAAGTCAAAGCGACCATTACACTGTAACAGAATATGATTCCGCATATTCTTGCGCTGGTTACAAATAGAATTTTTTGTTAAGAAAAAATTCTATTACTTAACAAGACAGTCCCGCGAGTTACCAATAAAATTTTCAGTTAAGAAAAAAAATCAATTTCTTAACAAGAAAAATAGCAACTGCAAGATTGCGAACAAACGCCACACTGACCTTTATCCACACTGACTTTTCACTTTAAAAACCTAAACTTTTCTAAATCTGAATCAAGTCAATTTCATAAAAAAAAACTATTTTGATTCAGTTTCGCCGTAAACAAATCTGAACGGCTTAAATTCTCTTCCGGTTTCAGAAAAGAACTTGCTAAAAAATTCGTAGTACTGAAGACGAACTACCTGAATTGCAACAATCATTCCTTCAAGAACTATTACAATTGCATTTCCAATTATACTTACAAAAATTCCGCCCACAGGTCCTGCAACGCCCACCATAAGATTTATAATAAATCCTAAAACTGCGTGTGCCAGGGCAAAGGCTCCTACACGAAGGAAACTTACGGTATTTGAAAGATAAGAAGAAAGCACTTCAATAATTTCAACAACCGCCGCAATGACTGCACTAAAAAGACCGTTCTCAAACACAGGACGTTTGCCATCAACAAGTCGCTCAAAAACTTCGCCAAACGCAGTAAGTGCCAAAGTAACGCCTATAATTATCCAGTCGTAAACCGCCGGCTGATGATGGAAGAATGCGGTCATAACTGCAAAAAATATAACGTACCAAAAGAACAAAGCGCCCGTAAGTCCGGTCTTTCCAAACAAAGCCTTACCAAGTCTTTTTAGCGAAAACTGATTTATAATATTGATTATAAGTCCGCAAGTATTAATTATAAATCCAACGCCAATCGTAAATCCAAAGAACAAAAACATTCGCTTTATGCTTTCTGGCGAACTTGACGGCATCATATGCAAAATCTGATCTCGCGGTTCTCCAAAAAGTCCCGTAATCCAGCGTTCGAAAGGAACAAGAATTTCTTCGTTTGCAAAAAATTCGCCGGTTAAAAGACCCATAATCGTACTTGAAACTCCAATGCAAACAAAAACAGGACCAAATTTTTCCCAGCCCATAAGTTTGATTTTTTTACAGCACATTAACATTCCGGCAAGCAAAAATACAAGTCCCTGTCCCGCATCACCAAACATAATTCCAAAAAGAACAGTAAAAAATATTGCCACAAAAGGCGTAGGATCCACAGTTCCGTAAAGCGGAGCGCCGTAACTAAAAATCATACGCTCAAAATTGCCCACAAGTTTTCCGTGCTTTAAATTAACAGGAACCTTCTCCTTTCCGCTAACAACAGATTCAACTTCGCTTGGAAGATATTCTCGTATGCTAGCCTTGCCCTTTGTAAGTTCGTCCAAATCTTTCATCACATCAGAACAAAGATACGCCGGAAGCCAGCCTGTTATTCTGTAAACAAATTCTGTACCTTCAAGTTCATTTTCAACTCCCAGAATTTGAGAGCCAACAGTAAAGGTCTGCAAAAGATGATAAAGTTCTTCTTTGTGAGTTTGAGAAAAATTCTTAATTTCTTCCTGAATACTTTCCAGTTGCTGCTGGGCGTCGGTCATTTTGATTTTAAGATTATTGAGCATATCATCAGGAATTCCCTTAAAATCCTCAGAAATCTGCTTTTCTGCAAAACCAAAAGACTGCAAGGCATTATCAACTTCAAGCCGATTACGCTTTGGACAGGCGGTCATTACATAATTTCTGTCATCCCCAAGGGCAATAAGAATTCCTTTGTTTCCAATTTTTGCTTTTAAGTCGTCAAATTTGTCTGGAGAAATTTTACCAATTCTAAGCGTAATAAAAGAAAGCGACTCCAGTTCCGAATACGAAACTTTTAGATTTGAAAAAGACACCGCCTCGCGATAAGTTTCCTGAAGCCTTTTATTTTCTTCGGAAGATTCAATTTCCTTCTGATGAAGTTCCGCCGAAAGTCTGATGATTTTGTCAGCATTTTTTCTATCTTCTTCAGTAGGCACAGAAATTTCTTCAGTAAAATCTTTAAGATCTTCAATCTCCAAGTCAGTTCTTACCTTGCGCAAATCCTCAAGAATCCGCAAATCACCGTTAACTTTTTTATCTGCCGCTGACGAAGAAGATTTATTTTTTAAATCCTCAAATTCTTGCTGAAACTGAAATTCTCCTAAATTTCCAAGATATTTTAAAACTTTCTGGATATCGTCTTTAAGAACCATAAATTCCATAAGACGCATTGGTGTTGTTTTTGCCAAGTTACTCCTCCCGTAAAATGTCAATAAAAGGCATCTTAAAAAAAAACTTAATTTTTATAGCTCAAATTTTTAACTTTTTTTGCTATTCCTTAAATCCCGCAATTTTCATTGCCTGAGCAGAAGCAATATTCAAGCGAATACTTTCCGCCGCAGTTCGAATATTATCAAGTTCATTCCGCTTTGCAACAAAAAAGCAGAACAAAGGACATTCAGTAAACGGAAATCGATGAAAAAGAGACAGGACATGGCGCACGTAATAAGACTTAAATTCATTACTAATCCAGCGCGGATCCACAGTCCAAACAACGCCTTCTTCATGCGGATTCAAAAATGAAGAGAATTTCCAGTTTTCCCATGCATTCCAATCGTCAATGTCCCAGTTTAGAATTTTAACAGCGTCTTTTACAAAAATATCTTCTGTATTGCACAAAGCGCAATTTTCGTCAGTTGAATAAACAAGATGATTCAAAATTTCAATATCGTGCATTTTATAATAAATTTTCAGCCGAAGCGCCCAAATCACATTTTCCATAGAAATTTTTTCGCCAACTAAAGATTCAAGCGTTTTTCTGCAGGACAAATCAGTCTTTTTTACGCCGTCCCAAATTTCGCGAATGTACTGAACATCAAGATTAAAATCATTTTTTTGCTGTTCACTGGATTTTGAAGAGACTTTGTACCATTCGTAGCAAGTACCCGAAGTAATCGCCGCCAAATCCGGCCACTTTGAATAGTCAAGCTTAGAAAAAGGTGAAATATCTGTAATTTCAGGAAGTTTTTCAAATCCCTTTTCAAGCGCAATTGCAAGTTCCTTAAGATTTTCGTACTCAAAGTAACTCAAAAGGGAAATCAAAAGCTGAGGCGGATTTGAATAATTTTCAATGAGTTTTAGATATTGATTTATAAAAGATTTTTGAGCTTCTTTTTCAAGTTCGCGCGAAAGCATCGTTTCGGGAACTGCAGGTGCTTCTTTTTTAAAAATCAAAGACCAAAGCTGACTCAAATTCTGTACATCAAAAAGTTTGGAAGCCCTCTCGCCAA
>CAZXCR010000141.1:0-5382 GCA_964639315.1 uncultured Treponema sp.
CAAGCCTAGCCAAACCTAGCCCCGATGGTAAGGGCGGCGTAGCCGTTCAAAACCGTAGGTTTTGAATGCCAACCCTGGACAGCGGGTTTCCTAATAAAATTTTCTGCCGGAACGGAAAAAAAATTTTCTAAAATGTAAAAAATTTTGCTCCAAAAAAATTCCATTTTTCCCTCCCCTCGCCCACCAAAAAATTTACCCCCTTGACGTTTTTCTTAAAAATTCAGATTTTTTATGCAGAAGGTAACAAAAATGAAAGAGTTTGAAGGAAAAACCTTTAGCGGAGAGCGGGCGCAGTATTTTGCACAAAATGAATCTTATAAAAACTGCACTTTTTCTGGCGGAGAATCACATCTAAAACATTCACAAAACATAGAAAGCCTTAATTCAAGTTTTGAATACAAATATCCTTTTTGGAACACAAAAAACACAAAAGTAAAAAATTCAATTTTTCACGAACTTGCAAAATCAGGACTCTGGTACACAAAAAATTTTTTTCTTGAAGACTCAAAAATCGAAGCCCCAAAAGAATTCCGCCGCAGCAAAGGAATTTTCTGTCGCAATGTTGATTTTTTAAATGCCGCAGAAACAATGTGGAGTTGCCGCAACATTCATCTTGAAAATGTAAAAGTTTTTAACGGCGATTATTTTGCAATGAATTCTTCAAATTTTTTTGCACAAAATCTTGAACTCAACGGAAATTATTTTCTTGACGGCGGCTCTAATATCGAAATTCACAATTCAAAAATCACTTCAAAAGACGCCTTCTGGAACTGCAAAAATGTAAAAGTCTACGATTCAATTATTTCAGGAGAATATCTTGCCTGGAACTCAAAAAACGTAAAATTCATAAACTGCCAAATTGAAAGCGACCAAGGACTTTGCTACGTTGACGGCTTAACCTTAGAAAACTGCACCCTAAAAAACACCGTGCTTGCATTCGAATATTCAAAAAAAATAAATGCAAAAATAAACGGTTTTGTAGAAAGCATAAAAAATCCAAAAAGCGGAAAAATTTCTGCTGACAAAATCGGCACCCTCATCCTAAATCCAAGTCGCTGCAAGGTAAAAGCAACAAAAATCAACTGCCCAAAAATACAAAAATTTTACAGCAAAGACCCAAACGAAAACGAAAATCTTTACTCTGGCACAGCATTTTCAATTCCGGAGATAAAATAATTATGAACTTCAACTTTGACCAAATCACAAACCGTCGCGGAACAAACTCGCTAAAATGGGACGTTAAGCAAAACGAACTTCCTCTTTGGGTTGCTGATATGGACTTTAAAACCGCACCTTCAATTCAAAAAGCACTGGAAAAGCGCGTAAAACACGGAATTTACGGTTATTCAGTAGTTCCGCCTTCGTGGGCTCAAAGTTACATCAGCTGGTGGCAAAAACGGCACAACTTTACAATTCAAAGCGAAAATCTCATTTTTACAACCGGAATTGTCCCTGCCCTTTCAAGTTGCATTAGAAAACTTACAAGTCCGGCAGAAAAAGTTCTTGTTCAAACTCCGTGCTACAATATTTTCTTCAATTCAATCATCAACAACGGAAGAATTCCGCTAGAAAGTCCGCTTGGTTTCGACGGCAACAAATATTTTATTGATTTTGACCGTCTCGAAAAGGACTTATCAGATCCGCAAGTTTCAATGATGATTTTATGCAATCCACAAAATCCCACAGGAAACCTTTGGTCTTTTAAAGAATTAGAAAAAATCGGCGAACTTTGTAAAAAATACGGAGTTACAGTTTTCTCAGACGAAATTCACTGCGACATTGCGCGCCCTGGAAAACAATATGTTCCCTTTGCAAGCGTGTCAAAAACCTGTGCAGAACTTTCAGTAACAGGAATTGCCCCTACAAAATGCTTCAATATTGCCGGAATCAACACTGCGGCCGTTGTAGTACCAAATAATTTTTTAAGGCACAAAGTGTGGCGCGCCCTCAACACAGACGAAATTGCTGAACCAAACGCATTTGCAGTCGATGCAACAATTGCGGCGTTTAACGAAGGAGAAGAATGGCTTTCGTCGCTAAACAAATATCTTTTTGAAAATCGCGATTATGCCACAAATTTTATAAAGCAACTGAACGCAAATTTAACGCCAATCGAAGCGGATGCAACTTATCTTTTGTGGGTAAATGTAAACACGAACGGCACCAAGTTCGCTCAGGAACTCCGCGCAAAAACCGGACTTTACGTTGCTGAAGGTAGCGAATATGGAAAAGCCGGTGAAAATTTTGTACGAATAAATCTTGCTTGCCCGCGAAAAATTTTGGAGGATGCAATGACTCGCCTTCAAAACTTTTTTAAAAATTAATTTTTTTTGGACGAAATTTTTCTTCCCACTTTCAGTTTTTTTTCTAAACTTCGGCCGTGAATTTTTTTTCAAGTTCCCTGCCATTCCGGGGTTCCGTTTTCACTCCATTGCCTTCGGCAACGCTTCGCGCCCCTCCAAGTCAGGCGTAAGTTTTTTTTATTTTTGAATTTTTTATTCTAAGTCTTAATTCAATACGAAAAAATATTTTTTTTGAATTTATTGCAATTTTTATACAATATTTACAATATTTACAATATTTTTTATTGTAAATACAATGTTTTTTACAATCTTTTTTATTGTATTTTATACAATCTTTTATACAATAATTTTTATTGTAATTACAACATTTTTTACAACACTTGCAATATTTTTTATTGTATTTTATATTGTAATTACAATAATTACTAAAAAAAGAGGAAAATTCAATGAAAACAATTGCAGTTTCAATCGAAAAAGGTGGTAACGGAAAAACAACCATCGCAATGTCACTTGCCGCAGAACTTGCAAAAAATCACAAAGTCATTTTAATCGACGCCGATCCTCAGGGAAACTCTTCATCAACTTTAATAGATTCTCTCCAATACGAACTCTCAGACGTCCTCACAGGCAAATGTGAACCAAAAGATGGAATTCTTCCAACCACCGTAGAAAACCTCTTTATAATGCCCACAGCGGGCCTCACAGACGTTGAATCTGGCTTAAGAGACTACCGCGAACGAAACGCCGCAAGAGAACCAAATATCTTTGAAGAACTTTGCGAAGAACTTTCAAAAATGGGCTTTGAATACTGCATTTTCGACACCTGCCCGGCGTTTTCAGCTTTTGAAGAAAACATTTATCAAGCCACAGACGAAATCATCGCCGTAATAAAACCTGACCAATACTCTCAAGACGGACTTGAAACATTCCGCAACAATTTAAGCAGTTTTTACCGCAGAAAAATGAAAAAACAAATAAAGCCTGTCTTAAAAACCGTTGTTATGAACGATGTAAACCGCTCCCACAAAATGACAAACGACATTCTTAAAATCCTAGAAAAACAAAGTGCCTATAAAATCGTAAGTGTTCCAACTGACCAAAACTTCAGAAAAGCACAAATGGAAAAAAAGACAATTCAGCAGTTCTATGCGCAAAAAAATACAAGAGAAAAAAAAGCAACTCTTGAAGCAATTACAGAACTTGCAAAAATCGAAGAATAAAATTCAGGAGTAAAATTTATGGCTCTAAAAAAATCAGATTCAAAAGAAACCACAACTCAAACCCAATCGTCTCTTTCGCCTCAGCTTATGAGTCAGTTTGAAAACAATTTTTCTTCTTCCCTCGAAACGTCAAACTCAGAAAATGCAGACACAAAATCAGCAAAAAAGCCTAACTACAAAAATATTTTCAACGTTCATATGGCAAGCGGCGACAAAGCAAGACTTAAAGTTTTCTGTGCAGAACGCGAAGTTCCCATCAATTCTTTTATTCTTTTTGCAATCGAGCATCTTATTGACGAAGTTGAAGAAGGTAAATACTCTGTTTCAAAAAGCGGAATCAGAAATTTAAAAAAGGAGATATAAATGGGCCGAAAAAGAATCGAAATGGAGCAGAATTTACTTCTCCCCGTTGATAATTCCACAACAGAACTTTTTGATTCCCTAAAAAAACAAGAATATTCTCCATCTCTTTATATGAGTTATATTCCAAGTTTTTTTACAACTGCTTCTTTGCCTTTCAAAAATGTAAATAAAACCACTTTTACAAGAAAGGGAAGTCAGGGAGTAACTTTAACTCTTACTTCTCCAACTAATGTTCCCTTTGGCAAATATGGCCGACTTTTGCTCAGCGTTCTTACAACTCACGCAGTTCTTTCAAAGCAAAAAAATATGCCTGTAATGATTGAATACACTTCTCTTGCTGACCTTTTGCGTGAACTTCAGCTTCCAAAACAAAGAGGTAAAGAAATTAGGGAACAGCTTGACTGTTTTAGAAATGCAGCCTTCTGTTTTGAACAAAAAGTTGAAACCATTCAAAATGCCAGTCTTTTTAAAGACATTATGGAAAAATCTTCTGCAAAAGGTGAGGTTAGGGTAGAAACTACAACCACAGGAAATATCCGCTTTACAACAGGAGTTCAGTTTCAAAAAGTTATTGATGATAAAAACGGATCTTGGTTTGGAAATTTTAAAATCATTCTTTCTGGAGAATTTGCAGCTTTTTGTCAGCAACATGCGGTTCCTATAAATTATACAGTTTACAAGGATATTTCGAGTGCATCTGGAAAAGACATTTATGCTTGGCTTGTTTACAGAAATAATGGTCTTAAAGATTCAGTTTTTGTTCCGCGAGAAAAACTTGTAGAGCAGTTTATGCCTATTGATAATGAAAATGACAGAAAGTCTTTGAGCGTTTATTACAGTCGCATTATTGATGAAATTAAGGGCATTAAAGAAAAATATTATCCTGAATTAAAAGTAGATCTTTCTTCAACTCTTGGAATTACTTTATACAAAAGTCCTACTCCTGTTCTTCAAGATGATACAAGATATGCTCTTATTACTTCTGCTGTATAAAAATTTTCAAAGGTAACAGTTCTGTTGTATTATTTACAAGGTAACATTCTTGTTGAATAATTTCTATTTTTTCCACTTTTCCACAGGCTCTACTATTAGTTTTAAATATATATTAGATATATTATTAGATATAATAGTAGAAACATACAAAACTGTTACCTTTTTCAACAAAACTGTTACCTGGTATTTTTTAGCTTTCATTTTCTTCTATATTACACAAGATTTTTTCTAACTTTCGATTTTCAACAAAGTTGTTACCTTGAAAGGTCTTTATTCACAGCTTTTTGTGGATAAAATCAACAAGACTGTTACCTTTTTATTCAACAAAATTGTTACCTTACTTTGCCGATTGAGTCTTTTACTGATAGAATTTTCAGTTAAAAAAAGATTTTCTACATTACACGCGCCCGTGTTACTAATAAAATTCTCTGTTTTACAAAAAATTCTTTTCTTATCAAAAAAAATCCGCGAGTTACTAAAAAGTCAATTTCTTAACAAAATAA
>CAZXCR010000142.1:0-5342 GCA_964639315.1 uncultured Treponema sp.
GATAGCAAATTTCTTTGGTAACTTGCGGGCGTGTAATGTAGAAGTCTTTTTGTTAAGCAACGTCTTTTTCTTAACTGAAAATTCTGTTAGTAACACGCGCTTTTTGTTAACAATGTCTTCTTCTTAACCGAAAATTCCATTAGTAAACCCGCGCTTTTTCAATTGAAAATAAAAGGCTTTTATCTTAAAATGCACTTCCATGAAAGAACTAGAGTTAAAGTACGGATGCAATCCTAATCAAAAACCAGCTAGGGTTTTTATGGAAAAAGGAGACTTGCCGATTACAGTTTTAAATGGCAAGCCTGGTTATATAAATCTGCTTGATGCACTTAACGGCTGGCAGCTTGTAAAGGAACTAAAAGAAGCAACAGGAATGCCTGCAGCAACTTCTTTTAAACACGTTTCTCCAGCCGGTGCCGCAATTGGAAGACCTCTTTCAGATACTCTCAAAAAAATTTACTACACAGACAATGTTGAATTGAGTCCTTTGGCAAGTGCTTACGCAAGAGCGCGCGGTGCAGACAGAATGTCTAGTTTTGGCGACTTTATTTCTCTTAGCGATAAATGCGACAAATCAACTGCGCTTCTTATAAAAAAAGAAGTAAGCGACGGAATAATTGCTCCTGGCTACGATGATGATGCTCTTGAAATCTTAAAGGCAAAGAAAAAAGGAAACTACTGCGTTCTTCAGATTGACCCTTCTTACGTTCCGGCAGCACTCGAAACAAAACAAGTTTTTGGAGTAAGTTTTGAGCAGGGACACAATTTCGTAAAACTCGATGATGATTGCTTAAAAAATATTGTTACGCAAAACAAAAATCTTAGCAAAGAAGAAAAAGACAATCTTTTAATCAGTTTGATTATTTTAAAATACACTCAGTCAAATTCTGTATGTTACGTAAAAGATGGTCAGGCGATTGGAATTGGCGCAGGTCAGCAAAGCCGAATTCACTGTACAAGACTTGCCGGCGACAAAGCAGACAAATGGTGGCTTAGACAAAGTCCGCAAGTTTTGAACTTAAAATTCCGTGATGACATAAAAAGAGCCGACAGAGACAATACGATTGATGTTTACACCAGCGACGACTACGAAGATGTTCTTGCTGAAGGAGTTTGGCAAAATTTCTTTACAGAAAAGCCGCAGATTTTTACCCGCGAACAGCGCAAAGAATGGATTGCAAAAAACACAGATGTTGCGCTTGGAAGTGACGCATTTTTCCCGTTTGGCGACAACATTGAAAGAGCACATCGTTCGGGCGTAAGTGTAATTGCTCAGCCGGGCGGTTCTGTACGCGACGATAACGTAATTGAAACCTGCAACAAGTACAATATTGTAATGGCATTTACAGGAATCAGACTTTTCCATCACTAAAAATTTCTAAAAATACAAAAAAATAAGGCTGCCTTAGGAGAGTAAAATCTTCAAAGACAGCCTTTTTTACTAACGCCCTAAAATTTTATGATTTGTGAGCGCAAAAAATCAGTGAAACAAGAAATAAAAGTACAGTATACAAAATAAATGCCGCAAGAATTGCTCCGTGCGCAAAAAGTCCCACAAGAACATAATTTGTTACGTTAAAGAAATAAAGTGCAAATTCATAAACAAATGCCATCGCCACGCCAAAAAGAATTACTACAAAAATCCACACAAACTTAAATACAGCATCTTCATCGCTTACTCTGTAATTCCAGCCTAGTCCGGCAGCAAAAAGCAGCATAATCAGGATGAAAAATGAAAAAAACAATCTGCTTATAAGATTTTCAGTGTAAATTTCTTCAGCAAAGCCATAATTTGAAGCTTTTGGAATGAATTTTATGAGTTTTAAAATTGACATTTCGCCAGGACTTCCAATATCTTCGCTGAACAAAGCAAAATCATCAAAACTAAGCGGCAGAATCATTGAGTTGAATTCTTTTTCACATTCACTTTTTTCCAAAGAAATTTCTGAATTTTCAAAATTATTTTCTTCGTCAAGTTCAGAATTTTCGTGCACAAGAGATTTTATTTCTTCGGGCAAACCGCTTTCCTCGTAATAAACTTTTGGACAACAGATTAAATTTTCAGTTTTTCTATCTACGGAACAAAGCTGAATTAAAGGCACATTTTCCCATTTATTATTTATTCCAAGCGATTTTTTTGAGTCGTCGTTCATTGCAGAAACTGACTGTGAAATAACTTTTGCATAAGGAACTGTAAAATAATAGTTGAATTTTCCGTCTGGAAGATAATTAACCAGCGTAAGACCTTCAATGTAGCGAACAAGACCTCCGTCTTTTTTCATATCAAGAATGCCTTTCATAAAAAACAAATTTCTTGAACCGTCCGGATAAAACAGTGAAAAATAAATATTCTGACCGTTTTTTATGGTTGCCATATTGTCAGTTTCATCAAAGAAAAAATACTGATTTTCAACCTGCTCCTGTGCAAGTGCAAAAAATCTTTCTACGTCCTTGTCTTCAATTTCTCTGTTAAATTTCAAATCAGCAAAAATATAATAAGACTCTAAATAATCGCCTTCGTAAAATGCGGTGTAAGCTTTTCTTTTCTGACTGAAAATTTCTCTTTGTAAAGCATTATCTTCTTCGATTGGGCGATTCAGCATATTCCACGCATAATTTGCCTGTTTTACAGCCGCTTCAAGATTTGTATTTGTTCCACTGCACGCTTCAACCGCAAGATTTGCATAATAATGCGCATTAAACCAATTTTTTTTCTGCGCTTCAAAATACGAAAGTTCAAGAAGTTTCGCCACGCTGTAAGATTCGTCTTTTTTTTGAAGCGGCTTTTCCAATTTTTTAGCTTTCGCTTCGGTCTCTTCGTTTTCTTCAAAAATTTTCTGAGTTTTAAGAACTTCCATTGAATCTAAAATTTTTGTAAAAAGAGCATTTGCTTCCTGACTTTTTGGCGCAATAGTCTGAGCTTTTTTTACATATTGAAGGGCAAGTTTTAATTCATTTTGAGAATAAAGATTTTCTGAAGTTTTAAGGGCATCTTTTAGTAAAAAAGGTGCGTTTGTTGAATTTGAAATTGATTTTTTTAATGTCGGAACAAAAATTTCCTGATTTATACTAAGGACAAAAGCAAGTGCAATCGAAACAAAAAGCGCATTTCTAAAACGCAAAAGCATTTCTCTTGAAAAACGTCTTTTAATTTCACTCGAATTTTTTTTCCACTGAACGCAGCACGAAACCGTAAGTCCGCTTAAAAAAATGATTGGTAGAAAATTTAAGAACCACAAAAGTCCTCTTCTAAAAGCAAAAGAAACTTTAGAGCACAAAATTTCCGGAATATGACCATAAAAAGCCGAAGTTCCCATGCAAACTGCAAAAATTAAGACTGTATAAACGCTAAGAATTATAATTATTTTTTTCATTTAAGATTTCCGATTTTTTATACCTGAAAAAATTCCTAGAAGCAAAAATGCAATAAAGCACAAAAGATTTACGCACAAAAGAAGAGCGCTGCTTCCTTCTGGCAAAAATTTTAGGGCAGAAGTAAAATTTCTATTGAAATCAAAAAAAATTCTTCCGGAAAGCACAAAAATATTGAAGATTAATATTGCGCAGAAAAATAAAGTTTCAAGCATAAGATTTAGCAGTTTCCATTTTGAAAACTTTCGCACGCCCGCAAGAGACGCAAGTGCAAGACCTACACTCGCAAAGCAAAGCCAAGTTTTCCAGCCACAATTCATTGCTGCCAAAACATAGCGCAAAACCGCAGCAAAACCTTCTGTTACAAAGTGAACAATCAGCGGAAGTTTTATATTTTCTTCGATGAGAGAATCTTTAAATTCTCCGCCTTCCTTGTTGAGTTCCAGATTTTTAAAAGTATAAACATCCTGATTTTCGCCATTCAAATTTATTACAAGTCCGTCTGCAAAATTATTTTCATCAACGTTTGAATAGTAAAAAATATATCCGTCTTTTTCACGAAAATATCCTGATGAAATATTTACGTTTTTTTGCAAAACTTTTTCCTGCAAATTGAATTTTGAGGCTGTATAAAAAACTAGCGGTATAAAGGCAAACCAAGCGGCAAGGTAAAGAACATAATAAACGATTAGAGGAATTTTTGAATTTCCGCCGCGCTTAATAAGATAACAGCACATTGAAAATCCACTTAAAATTAAAATAATCGGAAGTGATATAAAAAGTCCTTTTAAAAAATACGAAAAGTCAAAAAACTGGGCTCCTTCACCTGCAACCAAATTCATACAGGTTTCGTACAAAACAAAAAAAAGTGTAAGAACAATTGTGCCGGCAAGAATTGTAAATAAAAATACAAAAAAAACGCCCAAAGACCTGTGTACTGAATCTTTCATCATCTTAGAATATCACTTGCACACAAAATTTGCAAAAAAAAATCCTGCAGAATCAAAACGAAACTGCAGGAACTAAAATCTAAAAAAAAAGAAACTTCAGATTAAAATCAGCCAAGCAAAACGTTGCCCTGAGGGTCAATTGCAAGAATTGATTTACAGTCTGAACATCTGAAACGACCGCTTTTTGTTGCCTTAAGTTTTCTACCACAAACCGGACAATTAAATAACTTTGGAAAAACAGAAACTGGAGTTGGTGTTCCTTCCTTAAAAAACTGAACTGCTTCTTCTACAGTTTCACGGATATTAAAAAATTGACTGAATCCTAAAAGCTGAAAAACTTCGTAAACTTTTGGCTGTATACTTAAAAGAACAATGTCGCCGCCCTTTGGCTTAACAAGTTTTAGAAATGCTGTAAAAGAACCAATTCCCGTAGAAGAAACGTAATTCAAACTTGCGCAGTTAAAAACCAAATTTACAAATCCAGCAGAAACAACTTTTCCAATCTGCTTTTGAAAATAAACTGAATTATAAGTATCTATATAGCCGTTAAGGACAATTAAAATAATATTTTCTCGATCATTAATTTTTTCAAGATTGATTTTAAGGCTGTCGTCTTTTTCGTCATTGAAGCCCGGAACTAAATCATTATTATTCATTTTGCACCCCAAACTGCTATAAATAAAGAAGTTCTAAAAATCTTATAATTTAAGGACTTTTGTACTTATTGAAAATTGCAATTTTTACAAAATTTCCTTAAAGATACCATCAAAAGTATAGGCAAATTTTTGCAATCGTTTCAAGAAAATTTAAACTAAACTTAAAGACATAATATAACAAAAATTCATTTTATACAACAAAAACAAAAAAATCTCCAAAAACTCTAGTTTTTATTAAGCGGAAATTTGCCGCGCGGGTTCGTAACAAAATGGTCTCTTTTCGCAGAAAAATTTATTTGTTAAGAGGTTAAAATTCGAGTTTTTTCAATTTTTACTTACTTGGAGCGAATTTGCCGCAACCTTA
>CAZXCR010000143.1:0-1489 GCA_964639315.1 uncultured Treponema sp.
TTCTTCACCGCAATTTCCGCCACATTCACCGCCGCAGTCTCCTTCGCAACCGCCACCGCAATTTCCGCCACAGTTTCCGCCACAACCACCACCGCAACTGCAGCTGTTCAGCTGATTAAGTTCGTCTGTTGTAGCGTCGCGTACTGAAAGAACTTCTACGTCAAAATGAAGTCTTACTCCTGCAAGTTCGTGATTTGCATCAATTGTAATGTCGTTGTCGTCAACTTGTGTAACTGTTACAATCTGCGGTCCGTAAGGAGTGTCTGCCTGGAACTGCATTCCAACTTCAATATCAACATCAGTTTCAAAATTACTGCGCGGAACTTTTGCAATCATTTTTTCATCGCGCTCGCCGTAACCGTCAGCTGGCTCCAAAACTGTAGAAAATTTTGCACCTTCTTCAAGACCTTCAATCTGCTCTTCAAGTTTTGGCAGTAAATAATTATTTCCGTGAATGTAAGGCAGCGGTTCTTTTCCAACTGAAGAATCAATTACGTTGCCATCGTCGTCTTTTAGTGTGTAGTTGATTGTAACAAATTTATTTTTTTCAACCTTCAATTTTGTCTCCTGAATTTTTATCGATTTTTGATTTTTATCAGATACCCTTATTCATCCTGAATAACTTCATTAACTTCCGGGCAAACTTCCTTAAGGTAATGTTCAACTCCCATTTTCAGAGTCATAATTGCCATAGGACATTCTCCGCAAGCTCCAGTAAGCCTTAAGTGAACATTGTTGTTGTCATCTATATTGATAAATTCCATATCTCCGCCGTCAGCAATCAACTGAGGCCTAAACGCATCCAGAGTTTCTTTAACTTTTTCTACAAATGCTTCATCTGCCATAAATTTCCCCTGATTAAAATACTGATTTTTTAAGTCAGCTCTAAACTAAAAATTTCCTTCTCAAAAATACAAAATTTATCCTAGACTTTCAACCTTTCTTTTTAACTCAATAATTCTTGTGTGAAGATAATGGTCTGTGGCAAATTTTTCCATTACTCCGTATGCTTTGCCTTTTTCATCAACAATTGGAATGCAGTCAGTGTCAAAATCGCTGTATTTTTTGTAGAGATCCGGAAGACTGTCGTCTGGCAGACAGGTACACTTTGGCTTATCCATAATGTCCATTGCAAGCATTGAGTCTGCAAAGTCACCAATAATCAGAATTTCCTTAAGATGCTCAAGTCTTATAATTCCAATTAAATTTCCTGAATTACTTTCGCGCACCGCAAATGATTGATTGTGATGAGATTCAAAGCGATTCATTATGTCTGAAATTTTATCTGTGTCGTTTACAATAGCAAAACTGTTTTCTGAGCAGTCTTTTTCGTTGCCCCAAGTTATGTCTTTTACCTTTGAATTTTTTAAGATATCGTCTTCTGTAATATCAAGTCCAGCTTCTCCAGCTTTTAAAACTCCGTGGCGTACACAAACAGGTCCCAAAAGCTGAACTACAAAAGTTTTGCTATTGTAAACGACACAGATAA
>CAZXCR010000143.1:1499-5339 GCA_964639315.1 uncultured Treponema sp.
TAAAATTACCTGTGAACCAATGCTGTCTGCAAAATCGTTGCTTGCGGCAATACTTAATCCAATTGCAACTCCAGCCTGACTTAAAAGACACCACGGCAAATAATTTTCTACGCTTTTTGGAGCATGAGAAAGTTTTGCGCCAAGTTTTGCTCCAATCGATTTTCCTAAGGTTCTGCCTAAAATGTAAACAAGTGCAATCAGCAGAAGGAAAGGAGTTACAACCCAAATGTTAAGTTTTGCGCCAACGAGTACAAAAAACAAAACGTAAATTGGCGGAGTAAATTTGTCTACAAGGCTAAAAATTGGTCTTGTTTTTGCCGGAGCAAAATTCACCATAAAAAAGCCCACAGACATTGCTGCCAAAATTGTGTCAAGATTTAAAACTGAACAAACTCCTGTGCATAAGAAAAGTCCGCCTAGTCCAAAAGAAAGAACACGCCCTTCGTTTGTCATTACATTTTTTATAACAAAACTGATTAAAAGTCCAAACGCACTTCCTACTAAAATTGACCCAAAAATGTCTATTACAATATTTAAAATCTGCTTTCCAAACGAAACTGCTTCTCCGCCTAAAAGTGGCGCTGCCAAAGTTGATGCAACTGCATAAAGAATAAGTGCTACTGCATCGTCCATTGCAACAATTCCTAAAACTGTGGTTGTTAAAGGTCCGCGAGTTTTATATTCCTTTAGAACGTCTGTGGTTGCTGCCGGTGCTGTTGCTGAACAAATTGCGCCCAAAATCATTCCAAATGCAAGAGAATATTTTATGTCTTTTGAAAAAAGATAAACAACAATTGTAACTAAAATGCTTACTACAAAAAACGGTGTTATTGATTCGCCAATTAAAATGCTTATGAACTGTTTTCCGTATTTTTTGATTACAGAAATTTTAAGTTCCGCACCAATTAAAAATCCAATCAGCGCAAGAGAAATTGTGTTTACAGGATTTAAGGCGGCAATTGTTTGAGGACGCAGAATTTGGAATCCCGAAGAACCAATTAAAATTCCTATTACAATGTATCCAACAACCTGCGGAATTTTGAGTTTTTGAAATAATCGGCCACCTAAAGCACCAAAAAACATTACAATTCCAATAAGAAGAACAAATTGTCCCGCATCTAAATTAGAAAAATGCATTGCCTGTGGAAGCAAATTTGCAAACGGATCATTCATTTTTTTTCCCTCTAAAAAATTTTGAAGTAGAGTATAATCTTATTGCATTATTTCTTCTATAACCTGCTGAATTGAAATATTCTGATAAAGAAAAGCATACATTGCGCTAGCAGAAACAAGTTTTCTTCCGTACTCGCGGGTCTCTTCAAAGGGAATTGATTCAAGAAATAAATCTTTGCTTAAATTTTTTGTGCCAAATTCAAGTTCTGCACTTTTTACCCACTGCCGCACTCTTGTAATTCCGCCGTTGTACGCAAAAATTGCAAGCAGTTCAGAACTATTAAGTCGCCTTTTCATCTCTTCAAAATAATACGCCCCGAACCTAATATTCGTTTTGCAGTCTTCAAGATTGTAGTCAGCAACTTTTAATTTTCTTGCAACGTCGCCCGCAGTTGATTCCATAAGCTGCGTTAGTCCCACCGCGCCGGCATGACTTACAACAACTGGATTAAAAAAACTTTCGCTTCTTATAAGTGCATATAAAAGATATTCGTTTAGCCCAAAGTCTGAACACGATTCTTCTACATAAGATTTAAAATTCTGAGGAAAAACCAGCGTTAAAAACTGAGGATAAAGATTTGCTTCCGGATAATTTGCTTTTTTAGATGCAATCCGCAAACTTTGCGTAAAATACGAATTGTTTTCGCCGCCGCATTTTTGCAAATAAGAGGCAATTTTTTGAACGCAGTCAATTCCAATTTCGCTACAAAAGCGCTGCCAGTCAGCATAAATATATTCTGCAAGTCCAAAATCTGCATAGCCTAAAAGAAGCTTTTCTGCATCAGGATTAATTTTTACCGGCGTTCTTTTACCAAAAGATTGAAGAATTTTTTTTATTTCGTCTTCTTCAAGAGAAAGTTTTTGTGTCGCCAAAAGTTTGTAATATAAGTCAGTGTCGCCCGAAAGTGCTCGTGTAAAAAGTGATTTTGCCTTTTCATCTGCCGTCGATTTTTCAAGCGGAATAAAATTTTCCTGAATCAACCTGGCACTTATGTAAGCGTATTTTGCAGAAATTTCATTGCTCGCGTAAGAATCAATTATTTTGTAAACCTCAAAAAACTGCTCGTACTTGTGCTGAGAAAGAAGCCTTACTGACAAAGTCTCGAAAAAATCATCAAAATAATACGGATTGTGCCAAAGCGGAGCGTAAGTTTTTACTGCGCTGATTGCCTCGCTGATTGAATTTTTTAATGACGAATTAAGATAGTACCAAAGTGCATTGTCGTAATTTGAAGTGCTTTTTGCATTTTCCATTGCGCTTTTGAATCTATTTAATGCGCGGGTTTTGTAAGAGGCGGTTTTGTCGTAGCAGCGACCGGCATAAAAATATGCGTAGAATTTTAAAGAGTCATCAAGTTTTGCTGTTAAAGAATCTAAATAGTAAGCTGAACTTAAAAAATCGTTTGTTCCGTATAAAAAACTTTTTCCCACATCGCTTAAAATTTGGCTTGTAAGATTTTGCGGATTTTCCAAAAGAATTTTTGCTTTTTCAACTGCCTGACTGTAGCGCCGGTTGTAAACTAAAGTTCTAAATTCAATTACTTCATCAGATTCGGGCAGAATACAGTACATTTTGTAATGTTCATCAGAAAAATTTCTTTGCGTACACCACGAAAAAAATTCGTCTTTAAATCTTGAGTCTGATTTTTTGTAAAGCGAGTAAATTCTAAAAAAAACAGTTTCGTTGTTTGCAGAAGAAAGTTCCAGATTTTTTGTAAGATTTATGATTCTTGCGTATTCTTTTTGTTCATAAAGTTCTTTGCACAAAAGATTTAGCGAGTCTTCGTCAGGGAAGTTTTTGTAAAGTTGCAAATGACGTTCAATTCTGTCTTGAACTGAACCAAGCTTTGCGTATTCTTCCATTGCACGTCTTTTGATTACAGAAGAACCTTTTTTTACTGCGACTCTAAAAAAGCGTTCGGCTTCTCTTGAATTTTCGTTTTTTAGGGAATTGAGTGCCATATAATAACTGGCATCGTTTGCATATTTTTTGTTAAGTTCAGGTTCTGCACAACTTATTTCCAAAAAAAGCAGTAAAAACAAAGAAAAAATAAAAGTCAATTTAGAAAATTTATTCATAAAGCATTAAAGTCGTGCGCCCAAAAAGAGCCAGCGGTTCATTCCGAAGTTGGCTTGAGTATCTGGCGATTAAAGAAATAGTTTCTTAGTTGACAGATTCCGAATCAAGTTCGGAATGACAAATTTAGTTTGCTTACGCATATTCTGCGCCTGTTACTGACAAAATCTTTTGTTAAGAAAAAAAAATTTATCAGTAACTACAAAATTTTATTCTGCCGGAATTAAAATCCAGTTGCCAGAAATAATGTGGTCAGGATTTTTTATTCCATTGTAGCGGGCAAGATATTTGTATCGCCACGGATTTTTATAGTAAGCATTTGAAATGTCCCAAAGCGTATCGCCCCATTTTATTTTGTAGCGGATATCTTCAATTTTTACAGGCGACGGTTCAGGTTCAACAGGAACAATATTTTCCGGGCTTTGTGCTACAACAATTTCGTCTTCTTTTGCAGCGTTTTGCTCGGCAGTTTCAGCAATTTCAGTTTCTTCCAAAGAATTTTCTGTATTTTCGCCTAAATCCTCTTCATCAGAAGAAATTTCTATAAGAATTTCAGTTTCATCTTCGCTAGAATTTTCACTTTCCAAATT
>CAZXCR010000144.1:0-5304 GCA_964639315.1 uncultured Treponema sp.
AATTTTTCTTGACTTATATTTATTTGTAGGAGTAAAATTATCCTATAAAATTAAAATATTCCAAAAGGAGGAAAATCAAAAATGAAGAAAGTAGTACTTTCATTGCTTGCAGCTGCTACATTGTGTGCAAGCGCATTTGCAGTTGATGAAATTCAACTTATGAATTATGCGCAGCCACAGGAAAAAGCAATTCTTGACAAGGTTGTAAAACACTATGAGGATACCCATCCTGGTACAAAAGTAAAATTCATTTCCGTAACCGGCGATGAATATGCTTCAAAAATTCAGGCTTTGCTCGCATCAAACCAGCTTCCTGATGTATTCTACCTTGGCCCTGAATCAGTACGCCAGTATGTAGACAACGGCAAGGTTTTGAACTTAAGACCTTACATCAAGGACGAGGACATTGCAGATATTTATTCTTCTGCTATTGATGCTTACCGCTACGACGGACAGCAGCTTGGTAAGGGAGATGCAATCTGGGCTCTTCCAAAAGACTTTGGACCTTTTGCTCTTGCATACAATGTTGACTTGTTCAAGAAATTCGGTGTTCCGCTTCCAAGCCCTACAAAACCTTACACTTGGAAAGAATTTATTCAGGTTTGCGAAAAACTTACAAACGACACAAACAAAGATGGTCAGAACGATGTATTCGGTACAGGTTTGAACATTCACTGGACTTTGGTACAGTTTGTATGGGGCAACAACACAGACTTTATTGATTCAACAAATACAAAGGTTAACATTACTGATCCTAAATTTATTGAATCACTCCAGTTCTGGGCAGATATGACTTTGGGTGGAGAAGTTGACGGTTACAAATTCAAACCAGTTACTCCTTCAGCAACACAGGCTCAGTCACTTGATACATATCAGCGCTGGCTTAAGGGTGAACTTGGATTCTTCCCTGCAGGACCTTGGGATCTTGCTGCATTCAACAACACTCTTGAATTTGAGTATGACTTAATTCCATGGCCAATCCGTGATGATTCAGGTGCTTATTCAACACACTCATATCGTGGTGGTGTAGGCTGGGCTGTTTCTGCAACAACAAAGAATCCAGAAAAAGCTGCTGAACTTGCACTTTACCTTTCTGCTGATAAAGAAGCAAACCAGATGTTCTGCGATCAGGATCTTCAGGTTCCTAACTTGAAGTCTCTTGCTTCAGCTTATGCAAACAAGGGAAGCCCAAAGAATCGTCGTGAATTTATCAACATCATTGAAAAAACTGGAAAACCATGGCCTTATGACGCAACATACAACCGCTTGTGGTACGATAACTTCTATGTTGGAGTTCAGAAAGTTCTTGATGGAAAAATGTCTGCTGAAGAATATTGTACTTTAACAGCACCAAAACTTCAGAAGAATCTTGACCAGGCTTTGGCAAGAGCAAGACAAAGCGCAATGCGCAATGCTGCTAAAAACAAGAAAAAATAAATTATAAAAGTGATTTCTAATTAGAAATTACCTAGAACTTTGCTTAGTACGCCAGATGAGGAGGAAAATGTTTTTAAGGTTCAATTAAAAGCATTTTTCTAAGGCGTACTAAGTTGTTTTTATGAGAAAAGGGGAGCTGCTTTCATGGCATCGAAATTAAACAAAAGAAAAAAGTGGAATGATGAAGCTAGAGCGGGATTACTTTTTGTAATTTTGCCAGTTTTAGGATTTTTGCTTTTTACAGCAGGGCCGTTTTTGTTTTCCATTTATGCAAGTTTTACAGACTGGAACTCAATGACGGATATTACTCAGTTGCATAAAATGGATGCGTTAGACAGAGAATTCTTTTATGTAGGATTTGAAAACTACAAAGAACTTTTAACTGATCCAATGTTCTGGCATGCGCTTTTAAATAACCTTGTTTATGCGATTGGCGTTCCAATGGGAATGATTTGGGCTTTCTGCCTTGCGCTTATGTTCAATAAGGATCTTCCTGGTATTAAGGCATATCGTGTTATTCATTATATTCCTGTAGTTTCGTCTATTGTTGCAATTGCTCTTTTGTGGAGCTGGATGTACAACGGCGACTATGGTCTTTTAAATCAGATGATTAGATTTTTGTTTGGCGTTCAGGGACCTAACTGGCTTCAGAACCGCTGGACTGTAAAACCTGCCATCATTTTTATGTGCGTTTGGCGTGGAGTTGGTGGAACTGCCTTGCTTTATCTTGGTGGTTTACAGAATTTGCCAAAATCATATTACGAAGCGGCCGTTATTGACGGTGCAAATGGCTGGAAAATATTTACGAAAATTACTTGGCCTTTAATGAAGCCAATTTCATTCTATATTTTGATTACTGGAATTATCGGCAGTTCACAGATGATTGTTGAAAACCAGATGATGGCTCCTACTGGAGGACCTGATTACAGTGCGGCTTCAATCGTATTCTACATTTGGCAGCAGGCTTTTGGTGCTGACCGAAAAGGATATGCCTGTGCAGCATCTTGGATACTTGCAATTATTGTTTTTGCTGTTACTGCTATTCAGTTTAAACTGAGTCCTTCAAGCGAAAACTATCTTGAGTAGGAGAATTACAATGGCAAACAAAAATATTTCAGATAAACATAAAAGCGAAAAAGAAATTGCAAGAGAAAAATACGGTTCTCAGCAAAGAAATAAAACTGTTTCAAACATAGCTCTTTATGTAATTCTTACTCTCGGTTCCGTAATTATGATTTTACCTTTGTGGTGGATGTTCATAAGTTCATTGAAAACAAAGTCTCAGTTCTTGATGACTCAGCTTTCTTTGGCTATTCCTAAGCATCCGCAGTGGGTAAATTACATTCATAAGATTTGGGAACTTGATCCAAAACTTCAGCTTGGTATTTTGAACTCGATTATTATTGCAGTAAGTACAATCGTAGTAGGAACACTGGTTTCTTCTATGGCGGCGTTCTCTTATGCAAAATTGCGCTTTCCTGGAAAAAATCAGCTTTTCCTTGCAGAACTTGCAACTATGATGATTCCGTTTTCTGTAATTATGATTCCGCAGTTTATTATTTACTCAAGAATCGGTTGGCTTGATACTTGGCTTCCTTTGATTATTCCTGGAATGCTTGGAAACGTAGGAATGATTTTCTTCTTGCGTCAGTATATGAGTGGAATTCCAACTTCAATGATTGAGTCTGCGCGTATTGACGGTGCTGGTTACTGGAGAATTTTCTGGCAGATTATGCTTCCTAACGCAAAACCAGCAATTGCAGCTCAGGCAATTTTGTGGTTTATGGGTGCATGGAACGATTACTTTGCTCCAAGTATCTATTTGAATACGCCGGAAAAACTTACAGTTCAGGTTATGATTGCAAAACTTAATTCAATGTATGCAATTCAAACTGACTACCCGCTTATTCTTGCGGCATCAGTTGTAGCTTTGCTTCCAATCCTGATTGTATTTATGGTATTCCAGAAACAGATTATTGCTTCTGTTGCTATGACAGGTTTGAAGTAATTCTTTATTTTGTATGATTTTAAGTCCCCTGTGTGCAGGGGACTTTTTTAATGCTCGAGTAATCTTTTAAAAACTGAATTTTGAGGTGTAAAAATGCTGCTTGAAAATTTGAATTTTCCTATGGCTCACGACCCTACAATCGTAAAGGAAAATGGTGTTTATTACTGTTTTTGTACTCACGGAATTATTTTATCTTCAAATGATTTGCGGAACTGGAAATATGCTGGAAAAATTTTTAAACATAACTTTGACTGGACTAAAAAAGCGGCGCCTGGTTGCAAGGACGATTTGTGGGCTCCGGAAGTTGTTTATAGAAATGGAAAGTGGCGCATTTACTATTCAGTTTCGACCTTTGGAAAACGCACGAGTGCAATTGGTCTTGCAGAAAGCAAAAGCGTAAATCCTTTGTCGCCTGATTACAAGTGGCAAGATTTGGGAATTGTTGTTCAGTCTGATGAAAATTGTTTTTACAACTGCATTGATGCTGCGGTTTGTAAAAATTTTGATGGAAACGATGCGCTTTTGTTTGGTTCATTTTGGGGCGGACTAAAAATGACAATTCTTAATTCAAGCGGACTTAAACTTTCTTCTGCTCAACTGATTACTGTTGGCGACAGAAAAACTGACCCGAATCCAATTGAAGGCGGATTTATTTTTCATAGAGGAAAATATTTTTATCTTTTTGCAAGCCACGATTTTTGTTGCCGGGGAACTGCTTCAACTTACCACATTGTTGTTGGTAGAAGCGAAAATATTTTTGGTCCGTATGTTGATTTGTTTGGAAAAGATATGGCAAGCGGCGGTGGCACAACTTTACGCGACGGAACCTCTTTTAAAAGATGGGCTGGTCCTGGTCACAATTCTATTTTTGAAGATGATGACGGAAAAACTTATCTTGTTTACCACGCCTACGACCGCGAAGATAACGGAAATCCTAAACTTTTAATTGAAGAAATTTCTTGGGAAGAGGACTGGCCTACCCTGGACTAAAGGCGATAGTTAAATTTCTGTTTTCGGAAAAAAATTGTGGGCGGCAAGCAAAGTACTAGTCGGGCTGTAGCGGTTGCCGCAAGGCAAGTGTTTTTGCCAAAGGCAAAAATACCGGAGCGAAAGCGTAGCCGCGAAAGACCTTCTTTTAGGGAGCTTTCTCCAAAATAAAAAAAACAAAATAAAAAAAGACCGTCTCATTACGAAACGGCCTTTTTTTTAGCGAATTTTTTTGTTATTTAGTTGTTCTAAGTTCAAGAATTTTTAAGTTTCCAGAAAGACCAACCGTTGCGCTAAAGGACTTTTTGCCCTTTGCCTTTTCCGAAAGCACTGATTTTGGAACTTCCACTTCGAAATCCACGAGTTCAGCACCCTTGCTTCCGTCAAAACTGAGAGTTTTAAGCTCTTTTCCGTCGAGACTAACTTTTATGCTGCCGGAATCTTTGCCGTAAACTGTAACTACAATTTTGCTTGGTGCAGTTCCGTTGAGCTTCATTTTGTAACTGATAAACGAATCTCCGCCTGCAAGATTTCTGTAGCTTCTGTCAACGTCGGTGTAGTAGCCTGCGTCTGCATTCTGACTCTTGAACTTGTGCTCAATTTCTGACTGCTGTCTGCCAGGTTCTACGTTGTCGATTGTGATTTCTGCATATTTTGCTGTGCGAGCATCTTCTTTTGGATTTTCTGCGTTGAAATAAGTTGTGTAGCGCACGTGATGTGTTGCGTAGAAAGGCTTGAGCTCGTAAGATTCTCCGGTTTGTGCAGCTGAACCGTCAGTCTGGAAGGTAAGAGTTGCCGGGTCAGTTTCTTTAATCCAAGAATCAAGATTCATTACGTCAGCGGTGATTGGGCTTACGCGAGCTGCCTTGTAG
>CAZXCR010000145.1:0-5303 GCA_964639315.1 uncultured Treponema sp.
ATCAACCGAAGTACCAAGTTTCATTAAAGAACCTGTACCAAACTGCTTTTCAATCTGAAGCCGGGCAGCCTCTAACGCCTTTAATTTTTCAGACATTTCTACCGGCGCTTTTTCTTCAACCTTTGCCAATTATGACCTCCAGAATAAATTATGAAGAGTTTTAATCTTCTATAATTATATCTACTGATTAAATTCAAAAAATACAAAAAAGTTTTAAATTTTTGCAAATTATAAAATATTTACCCTCGTTTGAGAATAGCTGATTTTATACGAAATGATTTTAGAAAACTTGCAGATTTTTTTGTTAGAAAAGGAAAATTTTTGGAGCTTGTTGCAAATTTTTGCTTATTTGGAGCAATTTTTTTTACTCAAAATAAATTTTTCTTCTCGCGCACCCTGTGCGCTCGGCTGCAAATTTTATTACAAAACCCGCTGTCCAGGGTTGTCATTCAAAACCTGCGGTTTTGAACGGCTTCGCCGCCCTTACCATCGGGGCTAAGCTTGGCTTATTTTGCCCGAATTACCAGTAGAATTTTTGGTTAAGAAAAATCTATTTTTTTACCAAAAATTTTATCAGTAAACACGCCCCACGAATTACAAATAAAATTTCCAGTTAAGAAAAATCACTTCAGTGGCTGATAAACTGCCTTTCCTTCAAGAACCACCTGTCCGTCTTGAATATTTATTTTGCCTAGAAAACGCACTGGTTTTTCACCGTCAATCTGCGGCTGTGGTTCAACTTTAAAATTCACTTGAACAATGCCTTCTACAAAACGGTTTGTATCGTAGCCAACAAGAAGCTGGCAAGACCACGCTCCGTTTTCATATTTTTTTGCATTAGAAATTCGTCCATTCCAAGAAACATAGCAGTCAAGATAAAGATTAGGATCTTTTACAACTTCGCTGTACGAATAATTGTCAGTTAAGGAATCAAACGTAGGCTCTTCAATATAAGACATCAAAATAGAACAGTTGCGCTTTATTGTAAGAGACGCATTCGAGTTCAAAAGGCGATTTATTTCAACCTGCGCTGCGTTATCTCTCCGGGACTGAAAATACTCAAGAGCGCTATTGTAAGACTTATTTATAGTTTTATTGTCAAGAATATAATGCACAACGGTATCAGACAAATCATCTTTTTGCGCATGGCGACTTTCATCAGCAGTAAGCACAAGTTTTTCAAGATTCGCACGAGGACCAATCATTGTTTTTTTCGCCTTAATTTTTGGCACATAAACTGACCCCAAAACTGCAAGAACAAGAACTAAAATTCCTGCAAAAACACAATTTCTTATTACATCAGGATTAGGACCAAGCGGAGGATAAAATCGTTCTATTTTTTTAGTATCCACAAGCCTGCAAATAGAAGACCATTCACCGTCATTTTTTAAAAAATCAAGCGCCTTTTTTGCAACAGAATTATTTGGGTCAAGTTCCAGAACGTCCAAATAGTAAGTAAGAGCTTTTTCCTGTTCTCCGCGCTGAAGAAAAATCGCCGCCTGACCAAGCAGAAGATTTACGTTCTGAATTTTTATATCTCTTGCCTTACGAAAATAAAGACTTGCAGTTCCCAATTCGCCCACGTAAAGGCAGGCAGTTGCAAAAGTAAGATAAAAGTCAAAATCGTTCTCGTAAACTTCCTGACGCTCCTCGAGAATTTTTATGGCAATAGAGAATTTTCTTCGCTTCAAAAAATATTTAGCAGAATCTAGTGCGCTGGTCATAAAATCAGTTCAAGCCCCTTAGTTTTGCAAGATGTTTAGTTTTGCAAAAATTTCATCAAGTTCCTTATTTAAACTTTCAATTTCTTTGCGGTCAACAAGCGTCTCATCATTTTCAAGTTTTTCGATTCGGTCAATAAGACTCTGAATATATTTTGAATCAAGTTGAGGATCTTTTAAAACTTCTGGAGAAGAACTTTCGCGCGGAACATTCTGAGAATTAAAGTCAACTGGAATTCTTTCGTCATCAGAATTTTTATTTTTAGAAGAAGCTTTTTTATTTGAAGTTGAATCTTTGTTTTGCAAAAATTGATTTTCCGGATTTATGGAACTTGAGTTTTTATAGTCAATCACATCAAAATCAGTTGAACCGTAAGTAACAAGCCCGTCTTCATCAGTACTTGAAATAGTTCTTTCTGAACCTTCAGGACTTTCTGGAATTACAGGCATATTTTCCCAGTAAGGAGTTTCCAGCTGAGAAGAATCAACTGTTTCAGGGGTTGGCGCAACGGTTGTAGTTCCCTGAACATCAGGCAATTTTGCAGAAAGAGCAGTTTTTCCTTCTTTAAGAGACGCAAGAAATTTCTTTCCTGCAGGAATATTGCCGTCAGTTTCAACAGAAATGTAAAAAGTGATTATGTCAGCCTTTAGAGGATCAAGATATGCGGTTTTCCAGTTTACTGCGAGCGCGGAATTGTTGTAAGAAAGAACCGAAGAAAAGCTTTTGTTTTCCTGTGCGGTAGGAATCCATCCCTGATTTGAAATAATATCTTTATTTGCCAAAGTTACGGCACGCGGATTTGAAATTCCTTTTCCACACAACAAAAACTGAATCGAAGTAGTTTCGTCACTTGAGCGAATCCACAGCTGATCCGTCATATCAAGAAACTGTCTTTCAGAATTGATTTTTCGTTCAGTTGCGGTTGAAAAATGACTTTGTGTATTTTCGCCGAGCAGAGTGTCAAAAACGCCTTTTATAGCATAAGACTGAAGGTGCTTTCCAATATTTATTGAATAAATTGTAACGCGAAGCATATCTACGCGACTTGAACTTGCAATTGACGGCATAAAACTAAAGTCAACAACAATCTGAGCCTTAGAATTTATTGTGTAAGCCATTTGCGCCCCGTAAGGAGTACGCCTAGCCTCAGTTTTTACACCGTTTTCGCGGTTAAGACGATAAATTTTATTTCCAATTTTAACGCTAAAATACGAAGACGAATACGAATCATAATTCACAAGAAGCGGAATTGGATGCAAGTTTTCTGGAAGAGCGTAAAGTCCAAAACAGCCGGTTCTTCCGTTCATATAAATTTTTATATTTCCGTTTGAAATAGTAAATTTTGATTCAGGAATGTAAATCCAACCAGTGTACTTGTCTTTTTTCTGGCGACGCAAAAATTTTTGACGGTTCTTTTCGTTTTCTTTTTCCTGCTTTGCGGCAAGTTTTAGCGCAGCTTTTTGTTCCTTAGTAAGTTTTATTTTTTTAGCTTTTTTTGATGAAGAAGTTGATGAAGAAGAATTTGCTGATGAAGAATTCTGCTGCGTTTGGGAAGAATTTACTACCGAAGAATCCGCCTGAGGCTGGGAAGGAACATCTGCTGAAATTTCACTAGGAAGAGCAACGGTTTCTGCAGCGGAATCTGTTTGAGAAAACGCAAAATCCGCAGAAATACAAAAAACTAAAATAAGAGTGAATATTTTTACAAACTGAAATTTTAATAATTTTTTAGAAATTCCTTTCATATTTTCTCCAGTAAAAAACTAATCCCAAAAAACTGCAATTTTTAGAACTTAACAAAAGCACACCTTTTATTTAGTTTCGGTACTTTTATCCAAAATCGCCTGCAAAAGTTCAGCCTTTGCCTTTAACATTGACATCTCTTCATCAGAAACCGCCTTTTTGCGCGAAGAAGATGCCTGCTGCAAAGGAAGCGCTTGTTGCGAAGAGTCCTCCAAATTTTCCTGAGAAGACAGCACATTCTGCTTAGCTTCGTTTTGTGAGCGAAGTTTTACAGCATTTAAAGTTTCACTTGCGGCATCTTCAAGTTCTTTAATGCGGGAATTTGCAGCATTCAACTGGCGGCGCAAACTTACAAGATCCTGAGTTTGATATTCGCGAATCTGCTTTTCGTAATTTTCGCGTGAATTCAAATATTCCTCGCCGGTCATTTTTAAAAGATAAAGAAGTTTCTGCTCTCTTTCTCGCTGTGCAATTAGGTCAAGCTTAAATTTTGCATCCTGCACTTTGGAACTGTCAGGAAAATCAGCAACAATTGTTTCGTAAAGACTTTTTGCACTTTCATAATTAAAATCATCAAAAAAACATTCACCAAGCCAGTACAGCGCCGAAGAATACATTTCATTTTTTGGATACTGATGACAAAAACCGCTCAAAGTAAGAACCGCACTGTCATTCTGCCCTAAAAAATGCAGGGCTCTACCCTTTTGATATTCCACATAAGGCACAAGCGGACTATCTGCAAATTTTCTTTTAAAAGTATCGCAGTCGCTTACGGCAGTTTCGTAATTTTCCGCATACATCTGACTTGCAATAATCATATACCACACATTGTCAGAAGAATTTTCAGGAGAAGTTACCGCCTTTCTTAAAAAAAATGACGCACTCGACCAGTCGCCGTTTTTGTAAGCTTCAAGCCCCTGAATCAAAGAATCCTGAGTGTTTGCAGAAAATACAAAAATATTTCCCAGAAGCAAAATAGAAAAAAAAACAATTATTTTTTTTGCTACCATTTAATTTCACCCTTAAAAAATGCCGACCCCGAAACCACAATATCAGTTCCAGCGCAAACTACAGAATCAAGAGTATTTTTGTTAATTCCGCCATCCACGGAAATTTTAAATTTCAAATTCTCTTTTTCCTGAATACTGGCAAGTTCCTTAACCTTTTCCACCGTGTAGGGAATAAGTTTTTGTCCTCCCCAACCAGGATTTACCGTCATTACAAGAACCAAATCCACGTACGGCAAAAGTTCTTTTACCAAACCCACAGGACTCGCAGGGCACAAAGCAATTCCCGCCTTTTTTCCGTTTTCATGAATAATCTGCACGCAACGGTCAGCATGATTTGTAGCCTCAATATGAAAAGTAACCAGGTCAGCGCCAGAGTCAATGTAAGACTGAATCGAATTCTCCGGTTTTTCAACCATAAGATGCACATCAAAAGGAAGCGCCGTACACTTTCTAATAGAAGAAATCACAGGCTGACCATAAGAAACCTGAGGAACAAAATGTCCGTCCATAACGTCAATATGAACAAGGGAAGCCCCGTTTTTTTCAATCATCTTTATAGAAGAAGCAAGATCCGCAAAATCCGCTGAAAGCAACGACGGTGAAAGCAAAATATCTTTTTTCATATTATACAATGATAAACCAAAAATTTTTATATGTAAAGAAAGCCAAATTTCAAACCTCTTTCGATATTTTTTTTAATTTGGAGCACACGCTTTTACTTCAAGCGCGCCTCTTGCGAGTCGAAATTTTGCAAGGAATCCCGCTGTTCAGGGTTTCATTCAAAACCTGCGGTTTTGAACGGCTTCGCCGCCCTTACCATCGGGGCTA
>CAZXCR010000146.1:0-5297 GCA_964639315.1 uncultured Treponema sp.
AAAAAAATTGCCCAGTTTTTAAGTCCGCAAGATGCGCTAAAATTTTACGAATTTCAGGCAGAACAAATGCAACTTCTTGGTTTTAATATGAATCTTGCTCCTGTTTGCGAAAGTCTTCTTCCATCAAATTTGGAATTTTTAGGAAGCCGTTCTTATGGCAGCGCAGAAAAAGCGATTGTTTATTCAAGTTTGGCAGTAAAAGCCTACGAAAACAAAAAAATTGCGGCGGTTCTAAAGCATTTTCCTGGCAACTCAAATGTTGACCCTCATTCATCACTTCCAGAAATTTCAGCAAATCCGCAAGAAGCACAAAAATTTTATCTTATGCCATTTTCTATGATTTTGCTCTCGAATCCAGAGGCAGTTTTAATGAGTCACGCAAAAACCTCTTTTTTAGACCCAAACACGCCCTCTTGTTTTAGCAGCGAATGGATTGAAAAAATTTTAAGAGAAAAAATGAATTTTAAAGGACTCGTAATAAGTGATGATATTTTTATGGCAGCGCTTGCAAAAAATGGATTCGCTCCAGAAACTGCAGCAATAAAAGCGATTGAAGCCGGAGTAAATATAATTATGCTGAGCGAAAAAACTTATTCCCTTGCGGCAAAAAATTTAATTTCGTTTGCTGAACAAAACCCGGAGTTTAAAAACAAACTTTTAACTTCAATAAAAAAAGTAATAAAATTTAAACTTGATTACGGAATTTTATCCTTGCAAAAAGATGATAAAGAAAATTATTTTGTAAAAAATCCAGAATTTGCACAAGATTTAGATGAGCGACTTGAAAAATTTACTAACATAAAATCTAAAGCTGACAATTTTTACACTAACAAATTTATTTTTAACGAGGCTAAAAAATGAAGCAGTCTCAAAAAGCGCAAAAATTAAGCGGAAAATCAGGTTTTGAATCATATTATTCTGAAATTTTTAAAGATGAATGGAACGAACTAAAACTTTCCCTTCAAAAAGAAAATGTCTATTTAAAATTTCAGTTCGAAAATCTCAGCCCATATTATCTTGACCCTGCAAGCGTTTGCGCCTCTCTTACTCTTCCGCTCCAAACTGAAGAAATTTCACCTTCTTCATCAAATAAAATTCTTGATATGTGCGCAGCTCCCGGCGGAAAAACTTTAGTTCTTTCATCAAATTTGAATGAAGGACAGCTTCTTTTTTCAAACGAACGCTCTGCTTCCCGCAAAACGCGTCTTGTAAAAGTCTGCGAAACTTCTCTTCCGCAAAAAATTCTTGGTCAAATAAAAATAACCTGTAGCGATTCCGCCCTTTGGTGCAAAAAAGAAAGCGAAGCCTACTCTTCAATTCTTCTCGATGCACCCTGCTCAAGCGAAAGACACGTTTTTTTAGATCCAAAATATTTAAATGAATGGAGCCCCTCGCGCGTAAAAAGCCTTAGCGTAGAACAGTGGGCGCTCATTTCGTCAGCGTGGCGTCTCCTTGCTCCCGGCGGATTTCTTTTGTATTCAACCTGCGCCCTTTCTCCGGCAGAAAATGACAGCATAATAGAACGACTTGTAAAAAAATTTGGTGAAGTAAAAGTTTTTTCTTTTAGCGAATGTGAAGCGTTTTTTGAAAAAAATTTAAAATCTTCAAAGGCAGTTTTTTCACTTCCTGACCCAGACTCAAAAATCCCCGACTCAATTTCTGCCCCAGACTCAAAAGTCCCCGACTCGCCATCAAATTTTTCTTCCAGCAAAGAAAATTCACTTCAAGAAACAATATCTGCACAAAATTTTCTAAGAAAAGTTTATTCCGCTTCAGTAAAAACAAATTTCGGATTTCATCTTCTTCCACACAGAGCGTTCGGCTGCGGACCAATTTTTTTTACTTTACTGCAAAAAACAAAAAGTCTAAACTTGTAAATTAAAGCTTAGTGAATTAAAATAAAACTTGAGTGTTTTTTATTTAGAAAATGATTTTTTATTGAGGATAAAATGGATTACGAAAGCAAACAGCATCAGTTAAGCGAACTTGAAGAGCAGTTAAAAGACATAAAAGATGTTGACGTTCTTCTTGAACATATTCTTACCGGCGCTAGAAATTTTGTAAATGCAGATGCCGGATCTATTTATGAATTTGACTCTCACGCAAATCTTCTTTCAATTCGCTACAGTCAAAACGACACTTTGTTAAAACGACTTAAACCTGGCGAAAAGCTTCCGTACACTTCATTTTCTATGCGACCTACCGCCCAGTCAATTGCCGGCTACTGTGTTGTTTCAAAAAAAGTTTTGAATATTGCTGATGTTTATAATCTTCCAGAATATCTTGACGCAGCACAAACAATAAAACGTCCGTACAGTTTCAATCCAGATAATGACGCAAAAAACAATTACCGCACAATTTCTATGCTCACCCTTCCACTTATGAAGGTTACAGGCGAAGTTCTCGGGGTTTTGCAGATTATCAATCCGATTGACAAAGAAACTGGCAAAATAATTCCTTTTGATAACGATTCTGAATTTTGGGAAAACCAGCTTGCTGGAAAAGTTACTTCAATTCTTTCAGAAAGTTATTCTACCCGCGAATGGATTAACCGCCTTTTAAAACTTGCTGAACTTCGAGACCCTCGCGAAACCGGTGCTCATGTAGATAGAGTTTCAAAATTTTCTGTAGAAATCTACGACCGTTACGCCGCAAACAAAGGGATTCCAGTTAAACAGCAGGAAAGATTCCGCGACTATCTTTCTCTTGCAGCAAGATGCCACGACGTTGGAAAAGTTGGAATTTCAGATAAAATTCTAAAAAAAGAAGGCATCCTTGAACAAGACGAGCGCGATATTATGAAGGGTCACACTTGTATTGGAGCACAGGTTTTTAGTCCGCAAAAAAATGAACTTGACGTTATGTGCAAAAATATTTGTCTTCATCATCATGACCGCTGGGACGGTGGTTCGCAGGGATATCCTGGAAATTTCGACTATATGAAGTACGTTCCAAACACAAAAATGCCTCACGAAATTGAGCAGGAATTAAAGGGCAATAATATTTCTCTTGAAGCAAGAATTGTTGCCCTTGCAGATGTTTACGATGCCTTGCGTCACAGGCGCTGCTATAAAGATGAATGGTCTGCTGAAAAAACCTTCGATGAAATTCTAAAACAAAAAGGTCACCAGTTTGACCCTGAACTCGTAGATGCCTTTTTCCAAATAAAAGATCGTCTTGAAGACATTAACCGCGCACTTACTTGAAAACTTACGTGAGAGTTTACGAGAAAAAACTTTTACTTACAAAGCCTTGTTAAAGCGCAGTTCAGGCACTTTGAAAATTCCAAAGCTTCTTTTTTTCCGTAAGTATTAAATCTCTTACCAAGATTAACTCCAGCCTGGCTCAGCATTAAGCTAAGATTTCTTTCGGCAAGCATAGTTTCGCACAATTCTGGAGTAAATTCCTTTCCCCTATCATTAATTGTGCAAATTCCCTTTTTTACAAGCCGTTCAGCAAGTGGAATGTCGCGGGTTGCAACGAGGTCAGTTTTTTTTACATTTTCATAAATGTAGTTATCTGCTGAATCCAAGCCCTTTTCACAAATCTGCATCGAAAAAAGTTTGTTTTGCAAAGAAAAAGGAATGTTTCGGTTTGCAACGTAAATTACATTTAAATTCAAGCGGACTGCCTCTTTTAAAATTATATCCTTTGCCATAGCCGGAAAAGAATCTGCGTCAACCCAAATTACTGTTTTTTCCATTACAAAACCTTATCAATTGATTTTATGATTTCGTCAGTTATTTTTTCAGCCTGATTTTCTTCGTCAGTTTTTAAATTTTGTACAAGTTCGGCATTTTTTTTCTTTTCAACATAAAGTTCATCTACAAGTGCAATTCCCGAAAGTATGCTGATTTTTAGAGGATCTTTGATTTTTCCTGAATTTTCGAAAGTTTGAGTAATCTGTCTGTAATAATCCAAAAGCCGGTTAAGGTAGTCTGAGTCTTCCTGCGCTGAAACACTAAAATTTGCGCCAAGCAAGTCAACCTTTAGTTTTCCCATCGGTTCCTCTAAAAGATTTCCAGATTTTTTGAATCTTCAGTTGCGTCATCTGAACCAAAGTCAATTTCCGGCTCTAAATTTTCGCTTGATTCTACAAAATTCGGCTTTTCAAGTGGATTTTCATCAGATTCAGGCGAGGTTTGCTCTTTAGCATTTGAATTTTCTAAATCTGACTTTTCTGAACTGAGTGCAAAATCGAGCAAATCTTTGTCTTCGCTTAAAGAATCTTCTGATTTTTCAAGGGAATTCATATTTGCTTCAGTTGCCTGTTCATCAGCGTTTTGTTGGACTGGAGGAAAATTTTCGTTTTCTGCAAAACTTTCACTTTTATCCTGAAAATCTGTTTCAACAAGTGAATCTTTTTGCTGCGAAACTGTTTCCTGTGTTACATTTTTTTGATCTGTCTGTTTAGACAGCACTGAATTTTCAACTATATCAAGTTTGTTCAGTGCATTTAAAATTTCAGCCTCAATCTTACCCTGCACGACTTCAAGATTAGAAACCAACTCCGTTTTATTAGAAAGCGCATTTGTGAGCTCTGCGCATTTGCTACGCAAAGCATCGTTTTCTTTTTTTAGCTCTTGATTTTTAGTTTCCAGAATCTGAATTTTTTCAAGATTTTCATCTTTAGTATTTTCAGCATTCTTTAAGCATTCGTTTGATTCTTCAAGTTTTTTTTCAGAATCTTTTAACTTTGCTTCCAAAGAAACTATTTTTTCAACAGCGGCTTCAACCTTTTTTTTCAACAGCAGGACTTGATCGAGGCTTATCATTTGCTTGCCTTTATTAAAAAATAAAATTAAGCGTTGATTGCTTTCTTAGCAACTTCAACAACAGCCTTGAATGCTGCAGGATCTTCAATAGCCATATTGCTCAAAGCCTTGCGGTTAAGAGTTACACCAGCTTTTGTAAGACCATTGATAAATCTGCTGTAAGAAATTCCTTCAGCACGAACTGCTGCGTTAATACGAGCAATCCAAAGCTGGCGGTAATCACGTTTCTTGTTGCGGCGTCCTGAATATGCATGATCAAGAGCCTTTACAACAGCATCTTTAGCCGGTTTATAATTTGATTTTCTATCACCGTAAAAGCCTTTTGCAAGCTTTAAAATCTTTGCACGGCGGTTCTTGCGTTTTGTTCCATCTACTGCTCTAGACATTTTCTACTCCTTAAAAAATCAGCCGTAAGGAAGCATCTGCTTGCGTACTTTTGCTGCAGAATCTTCAGAAAGAATTCCTGCATGGCGCAAATTCATCTTTCTTTTTGGTGATCTCTTTGTCAAAATATGACGAAGA
>CAZXCR010000147.1:0-5287 GCA_964639315.1 uncultured Treponema sp.
GAATGCACCTGCGCCAATAAACAGAATGTGTGTTGTGTTTATAACGCCCCACTTTGTGTTTACATCGCAGCCTTCTACGATTGGAAGAATATCGCGCTGTACACCTTCGCGACTTACGGCTGCACGGTCTCCTTCTCCACCGCGAGTTGCAATTTTATCAATTTCGTCAATAAAAATAATTCCGTTCTGTTCAACCCGGCGTTTTGCTTCTTCGGCAACTTTGTCGTTGTCTGTAATGCGGTCAAGATTCTGTGCCATAAGAATTTGGCGGGCTTCGCGCACGGTAAGATGCTTTCTTTTGTTTCTGCCACCCGAAAGCATTTCCTGCAGATTGTTTATGCTGTCCTGAATGTCGGCTGGGTTTCCGCTTGAAAACATATCGAATGTATTGAACTGAGACTGAACGTGAACCACAAGCTCAACTTCTCTGTCTTCAAGTTTGCCTTCTCTAAGCATCTGGCGGAATTTTTCGCGAGTGTGATTTAGATTTTCGTCGTTTTTTGAATTTGCAGAAGATTCTGTGCCTGAAGATGAGCCTGCATCTGAAAATGACGAAGAGGTGTCTTCCAGAGTTTTTAAATTTTCTTCAGAAACTTCTGGATTTTTAGGAAGTCCAATCTGAATTAAACTTCCCTGAACAGGACTGTTTTCTCCAAAAATATTTCCTAAAACCTGAACATTCGGCTTTTTTGTGTTTTCTGGAGCAACATTCTGTTTTTTTGAAGAAGAGCCAGGCAAAAGAAGATCCAAAAGTTGCTCTTCAACCATAGGAATACACTTTTCCTTGAGTTTTTCCTGAAATTCAGCTTTTACAAGATTTATTCCCACTGCCATTAAATCGCGAACCATACTTTCTACGTCGCGACCTACGTAACCAACTTCTGTATATTTTGTTGCTTCAACTTTTAAAAAAGGAGCACTGCAAAGTTTTGCAAGCCGACGCGCAATTTCTGTTTTTCCAACGCCGGTCGGTCCAATCATCAAAATATTTTTTGGAGCAACTTCTTCGCGAATTTCTTCTGGAAGTTTTATGCGGCGCTGGCGGTTTCTGAGGGCAACTGCAACACATCTTTTTGCCTTATTCTGACCAATTATGTAATTGTCAAGACGCTCAACTACCTGTGATGGAGTAAGTCCTTCGGGACTATCGTATTTTTGTTCAGCATTATTTTCGTTTTCGATTTGTGTCATAATTTTTTCCTTAAGTTCATTTTTGCTAGAATTTTAAAGTTCTTCGCAGGTAATGTGAGAGTTTGTGTAAATGCAGATATTTCCGGCAATTTTTAGAGAACGTTCGGCAATTTCTTTTGCGCTTAAATCTGATGAATCAAGATAAGCTAAAGCTGCTGAATATGCGTAATTTCCGCCAGATCCAATTGCAATAACATCATTTTCTGGTTCAATTACATTTCCGTCTCCGCTGATTAAAAGAATTGTTTTTGAATCTGCCACAATCAGCATAGCCTCGAGTTTTTGCATTGTACGCTCGGTGCGCCACATTTTTGCTAAATCAACTGCTGCCTTTGTTATATCTCCGCTGCGCTCCTTTAGTTTTTCTTCAAATTTATCAAGAAGAGTAAAGGCGTCTGCAACGCTTCCTGCAAATCCGGTTAAAACCTTACCGTTGTAAATTTTGCGCACCTTAAGGGCATTTCCCTTGCAAACAGTATTTCCCATTGTTACCTGACCATCGCCGGCCATTGCAACTTTTCCATTGCGCTTTACTGCAATAACTGTTGTACTTCTTATTTTGTTTTCAGCATCTGCCATTTTTGTTCTCCCTAATCTCCTAATTTATTATTTTTAATGATAAAGCCTACGCTATTTTAGCAGACTTTCATCTTAATCTCCCTATATCAAATAAAAAATCAGCAAGCAGCTAATCTTCTTTTTTATTATTCTGCCTGCCGCTGTGAGGAAAGCACTTCCAGTAAATTTCCTTCAGTTTTTCTGTAGTAACGTGCGTATAACGCTGAGTTGTACTTATGCTTGAATGACCAAGCATTTCCTGCACAACCCGAATATCCGCGCCGGCAGAAAGCATTGCCGTAGCAAAAGTATGCCTAAACGTATGTGGTGAAATATGACGCCCAGTTCCTTCAGGACCTGTGTATCGGTTTAAAATATACCATACGCCCTGACTTGTAAGCGGACTTCCTTTTTGATTTAAAAAAATAAAATCAACTTTACATTCAGGAAAACGACTTTTTCTTTCTGCAAGATATTTTTCAAGAGCAATTAAAGCATCTTTTTCAAAATAAACTTTTCTGTCTTTGCTTCCCTTTCCCCTAACGATTACGCTTGAATAATTTCCGTTAAAATCTGACAGTTTTAATGAAACAAGCTCGCTCACACGACATCCGCTTGAATAAAGCATTTCAAAAATGGCTCTGTCGCGACTTTCCCATAACAGCGGATTTTCTGAAGGAAGAGCACAAAGTTCATCAACTTCAGCACCTGTCATAAACTTAGGAAGTGGCTTTGGGGAACGCAGACTTTTCAGTTCAGAAGCAACGTTTTTTTCAATATAATTAAATTTTTTGCAATAGGCAAATAAAGTTCTAATTGACGCAATAAATCTGTTTATAGACGGGACTGAATATTTTTTTTCGCTTAATGACGCCACGCAGGAACGCAGGTCAAAAACTGAAATTGAATCAACAGCCCGGTCACTGCCAAAAAATTCCAGTGCATGAGCGTAGTCGTTTCCGTAAGAAATTATTGAATTTTCAGAAAGTCCTCTTATAGAGCGAAGGTATAAAAGAACTTCCGAACAGGCATCTTCGAATGTCATACTAAAGACGCTTTTGCCTCTTGATTCGCCTTTGCAAAGTCACCGGCAGCTTCAGCAGCAATCGCTTCATCCGGTGTGTGAAGATAATCACAGTCAGGATTTATACAGCTTTTGTAAGTACCGTTTTTCTTGTCGTATTTTTCTACAAGGAACCAGCCGCATTTAGGGCAGTTTACGTTTATAGGCTTAAAATGACTTATGAAATTGCATTCAGGATAATTTGTACAGCCGTAGAATTCTTTTCCGCGACCGCGAGTTTTTCTTGCAACAATATCGCCATTGCAACCAGGACGCGGACACTTTGCCAAAGGAATACTTTTTGTATTGTGACATTCCGGAAATCCAGAACAAGCTAAAAAGTATCCAAAACGCCCCAGTTTTTTTACCATTGGTTTTCCGCACTTTTCGCACTTTTGGTCAGTAAGTTCATCAAGCGAACCTTTTAAACTTTCCTGATTTTCAATGACCTCGTCGCATCTCTTTTTAAACGGCGCATAAAAATCAGCAATCATTTTATTCCAGATAATCTGATTCTGCTCCACCTTATCCAGAGTATTTTCAACTTCGGACGTAAACTGTTCATTTATTACTTCAGGGAAACTTTCCACAAGAATTTTGCAGATGATTTTTCCAAGTGTTGTAGGAACAAGCTGTTTGTTACTTCTCGTAACGTAATAACGGTCAAGAAGTACGCTGATTATAGGCGCGTAAGTTGAAGGACGGCCAATTCCCTTTTCTTCAAGGACTTTTACAATAGAAGCGTCTGTGTAGCGTGCCGGTCCCTGAGTAAAGTGCTGGTCAGGATAAAAAGAATCGCTCGCAATTTCTTCGTTAAGTTTTAACGACGGCAAATTTCCAGTAATTTCTTCTTTTGAAGAAAGTGTCTTGATTACGCTGTAAAATCCTTTTGAAACAAGGCGACTTGCACTCACCCTAAAAACAGCATCGCCAGCTTTTATATCAACACTGGTAATTTTTGATTTTGCATTATTCATCTGGCTTGAAACAAAGCGTTCCCAAATTATTGAATAAAGTCTGAACTGATCGCGAGTAAGATATTCTTTTACGCTTTCCGGAGTGTATTTTACATAAGTTGGACGAATTGCTTCGTGAGCGTCCTGAGCGCTTTTTCCAACAGAATATTCTATTTTTTCAGGCGGAAGTTCATTCGGATAATTTTTAGAAATCCATGAGCGCACGTCATCAATTGCAGTCTGCGAAATACGCACAGAATCAGTACGCATATAAGTTATAAGACCAACGCGAGTAGAACCAATTTGAATTCCTTCGTAAAGCTGCTGCGCAATCTGCATAGTTTTACGGGAAGTATAACCAAGTCGATTTGCACTAGCTTGCTGAAGTTTTGATGTTGTAAAAGGTGGCTTTGGGCGTACAGTTTTTTCAGTTTCTTTTATGTCGCTTACAATACATTTATTATTTTTGATTTCAGCAATAATTTCGTTAACTGCATTTTCGTTTTTAAGTTCAGGCTTAGAATCCTTGTACTGAACAAGCTGAGCAGTAAATTTCGTTTTTCCCTTAACAAAATCCGCATCTAAGGTCCAGTATTCTTCAGGAATAAAATTTACAACTTCGTCTTCCCGTTCGCAAATAAGACGCAGAGCAACAGACTGAACGCGACCGGCACTAAGTCCGTTCTTAACTTTTTTCCACAAAAGAGGACTCAAATTGTAACCAACAAGCCGGTCTAAAACGCGGCGAGCTTTCTGAGCATTTACCTTTGCTTCGTCTATTGTACCCGGATGTTTTACAGCTTCCTTAATTGCAACCGGCGTAATTTCGTTAAACACAATTCTGCTGATTTTTGCGCTAGTTTTGTCTTTAAGCGCATTGTTCAAGTGCCAGGCGATTGCTTCTCCTTCGCGGTCATTATCCGATGCAAGCAGAACTGTAGAAGATTTTTTTGCATCAGACTGAAGCTCTTTTAAAAGTTTTGCTCTTCCACGCACTGTAATATATTCAGGCTGAAAATCATGCTCTGTATCAATAGCCATGCGGCTTTTTGGCAAATCAATAAGATGACCCATAGACGCCTTAACGGTGTATCCAGTTCCAAGATAGTGCTCAATAGTTTTTGCTTTTGCAGGAGACTCAACTATAACAAGAGTTCCTGCCGCTGACTTAGCACCTTCTTTTTGAGACTTAGAAGACTTTGACTTTTTTGCTTTAGATGCAGACGACTTTGCGACCGTAGATTTTTCTTTTTCTACCGATACTTCTGCTTCTTTCTTTTTTGTTTCAGCCATACGATAACCTCAATAATTGCAAGTTGAATTTCTTCGGCAAAACTTCACAAAAAATCAACCAAACAAATTCAACTGTTTATTTAACGTGCCTTTAAAAGTATGAGCACCTGGCGCATCTTTTTTTACGGCAGTATATTCAGAATAATTATTAACAAGAGGAGCACCTTCTTCAAGGTACTTTTCTACTCTATTTATATATTTTTTTTGCTTTAAAGCAAGTTTTCCT
>CAZXCR010000148.1:0-5269 GCA_964639315.1 uncultured Treponema sp.
ACTAGAAGATTTCGCGGTGCTTGCAGAAGATTTCGCGCTGCTTGCAGAAGATTTCGATTCGCTAGCAGGATTTGCGGGAGCTTCAACGATTTTTCCGGACGAAGTGAAATTTTCTGATTTTGGCTCGTAATTAAACACAAAATTCAGTGCAAGAAAAAGTGCGCACAAAACAACAATCGCCGCAGTTAAAACAAAAGCTTTTTTGCCGTTCAGTTTAAACTTTGGCGATTTTTTAGAGGATTTTCTTTTCGTAGAACCTTTTTTCTTCTGAGCCATTTGCGCATATTATAAAAAAATCAATTTAAATATGCAACTTTAGGATATTTTCAAAAACTAAAGTCCGGCGCAGTCAGTTAAAATCAAGCAACCCGTTACAGATGGTAGTTTCGACAAGTTCAACCACCGAAGCTTGCGACTTTTGCTCACTCATATTCGGTGCTGGTTACTAATGAAATTTCCTTATTAAAGCAGAAATTTTGTCAGTAATAGTCGCAAAGTTGCGCCTGTTACTGATAGAATTTTCAGTTAATAAAAAATCGATTTTTAACAAAAGAATCCCGCGGCTTCTACCAGACCTTAAATTTTCTACTCCGAAGAAACCATCTTTAAGTGCTTTAGGGCGCGCATTTCTGTTTGTCTTACAGCTTCCGGACTTACGCCAATCAGAGTGCTTATTTCGCGCAGAGTTTTGCCCTTTGTGTCGCAGTCAAAATTAAAACGGTGCCACAAAACAGTTTTTTCATTTTTCTTGAGTTTGTCCATCATCTTGCGAACTTCATTTTTTTCGTCTTCAAAAATCACTCTTTCTTCGGGCGTCATTGCAGTGTCGGCAACAAGAGCAGCCGGACTTACATTTTCCCCCTCGCTGTTTTCTGCGTAATCCAAAGAGCTTACTGTGTAAGAATTGCATAAAATATCATCAACTCTAGATTTTTCTATTCCCATAAAAAGTGCAATTTCTTCACTCTGCGGCATACGACCATTTTTTTGAAACAGCAAATTCTTTGCATTAAAAATAGCGCGCTTTAAATCTTCACGGCGCGATGGCATAGAAATCATTTCTGAATGAGTGTTTATAAACCTGAGCATATACTGAAGAATCCACGGATAGCAGTATGTTGAAAATTTTGTATTGAAGGAGGCTTTAAATTTTTTAGCAGCCATCATAAGCCCCATATTTCCTTCCTGAATTAAATCCATAACAGATATCTTTTTTCCCATAAATTTCGAAGCAATGCTAACAACAAGCCTTAAATTGCAATTTACGAGCCTGGTTAAAGCGTTTTTATCGCCACTTGAAATACGTTGCGCAAGTTCAGCTTCTTCCTGCTGATTCAAAAGCGGATATTTTTGAATTTGATTGATGTAAGCAGCTGAAATTTCATTTTCCATTTTTTTTCACTCCTTAAAAATTTCTGAAAAATACTTACTCTATTACAAGCAAAATCCGTGCCAAGTTTGAGAATTTTCTAAAATAAAATGCTATTTCTTTATATTGTAAGGAAATCTTTTTTTTTAAGCTTTTTTAAACAAACACAATTTTTTTGATTTTCAAGTATTGTGTATACTTTTTTTTGTATATTTTTGTCTACACCGTCTACTTTTTTATACAGGGATTTTTATAGATTTTTGTGGATTTTTTTGTTAAGAAGAGAATTTTTTGTTAGACAGAGAATTTCGCTGGTAACTCGCGCCCGCGGGTAATGTCGAAAATTTTTTTTGTAAGGTGAAAAACCCGGTGGTTGAGCCTGTCGAAACCACCATCTGTGATTGACGTGCTTTTTGCGAAAACTCGCGGGATTTTTTTGTTAAGAAGAGAATTTCTTGTTAGGCAGAAAATTTTGTTGGTAACTCGCGCAAGGGATTTTAGGAAAACTTTCAGTTTTCCTTAAGAGTTTGCGAAGCAAACTCTTTTATTTACGTGTTCGCTCAACGCGAACGTCCTTGCGCTTCGCGCAAGGGATTGAAGCCGCTTTAGCGGGACGGACGTGACCGCAGAATGCGGGCGCGGCTGGACGGAAAAATTTTTCGACGCAAAGCGGCGGAAAATTTTATAACGCGAAAGCCCGGTTTTTTAGCTTTTGTTTACAAAAGCTAAAAAATGCGCCCTGCAGAAAATTTAAATTACGTAAATTTTTTCACTCGCCGGTAAATCTGTTTACGCGCTCCAAAAGCATTGCGGAGGCCTTCTTGTTTTTTTGGATAAGCGACAAAAAGATTTCTGTATCAAAGACCAAAAGCTCTGTATCCTCGAGCGCAACCGCAGAACTTTCTCTTTGCATATTCAAAATTCCCGAAACTTCGCCAAAAAAGTCACTTGCTTCAAGAATTTTTGTGCAACTTCCGTTTTTTTCTTCAACTTTTCCGTGCTTTACAAAATACACAAAGTCTGGCTTTTCACCTTCTTTATAAATTTCTTCGCCCGGCGCAAAGTTTTTTGTGTAAGTTTTTAATTTGTAAACTGACGGTTTGCCAAAGAATTTTTGATTCCACCACGCAGAAGCCGCATTTGCCTCAGATTTTTGCATTGTGTAAAGCTGAGCAATTATAAGTTCCTCAAAAAACTGACTTACAAAAACCATCTGTGCGCAAAAAAGGAAGACGCCAAAGAACATATAAATTTTGAACAGAAAAATAAAAAGCGTACTGATTGTGCCGTAAATGATGTTGTAATTTGTAAAGTGCATAAATTTATTTATAAAAAACGAAATAACATAAGTTACTCCGGTTGAAATTGCCGCATAAAAAATGCTGATTGCCCAGCGCGGATTTGTTCCCGAAACGAATTTATAAAAATACAGGGTGAGTAAAAAAAGCATTGAGTACATCAGCACAGAAATAATCACGTTAGAACTGGATCTAAAAATTGACGGAAAGGAATTTCTGATTGAAACAAAAACTGGCAGTTGCAAAAATTTATCGAATAAAAATGCAAAAAGCATAATCACAATAAACAGAATTACAAGCACAAATTCTGAAATAAAAGTGAGCACTTGGTTAAAAATAGAAAGCCGCTTTGTTTTTGACCGGAAAATTCTGTACATTGACTGAATAATCGACATAAACATTTTGCGCGACGTCCAGATTACCCAGAATCCAAAAAAGATATCGATGAAAGAAACGGATTTTTTGTTCATTAAATTTTCAATCAGCGGACTAAAATCGTAAAAATTTGAAAATCTTGAACAGAAATTAATTACTGCCTGAAGAATATCTGGGGAAACTTTTAGAATGTTTATTAAAATTGTAAGGATTATAAGCACAACCGGAATTACAGAAAACAAAAAGCTGTAGGAACAGGAAGCCGCACTTTCCCAAAGATTGTTATATCCGCTTGTTTTTACTGACAAAAATATAAACTGCTTGAGTTTTGTAAAAGCCTGAGAAAAGTTAAGTTTTATTTTTGGTTTAGACAGTTTATTTTTGTTCATTTTTCAAAAAAAATTCTATAAAAAAAATTTTACAAAAAAACTGCACGTTCCGCAAATAAAATCGATGCAAAACGCACAGTTTTTTTTTAGTCGTCTAGTAACATAAAACACGATGGCTGAGCCTGTCGAAACCACCATTTGTAAGTAAGTTACTTGATTTCGACTCTCTCAATCGGCGCTTAAATGATTAATTGCAAAAACCCGAATTTCAGACTAGAAATCCGCCAGTTTTGGTGCTCTAGGATAAGGAATTACGTCGCGGATATTTTCCATGCCAGTAACGTAGCGGATTAAACGCTCAAATCCAAGTCCAAATCCAGAGTGCGGAACTGTTCCAAAGCGGCGCAAATCCAAGTACCAGTTGTAATTAGACATATCCATATGCCGCTCTTCGCACGCCTTTAAAAGCTTTTCGTAGCTTTCTTCACGCTCAGAACCGCCAATCAATTCTCCAATTCCAGGAACCAGAACATCAACAGCCTTTACAGTTTTTCCGTCATCATTCTGTTTCATATAGAAAGATTTAATTTCCTTAGGATAATTGAAAACCATTACAGGGCAGCCAAAAATCTTTTCTGTAAGATAGCGTTCGTGTTCAGTTGCAATATCGCAACCCCAGTAAGGCTTAAATTCAAATTTTGCACCATTATCAGCGGCTTCTTCAAGCTTTTTGATTGCGTCAGTGTACGAAATGCGCACAAAGTTTGCAGAAGCAACTTTTGTAAGGCTTTCAATAAGACCTGGCTGAATTCTCTTGTCAAAAAATTCAAGGTCTGCACGGCACTTTGTAAGAGCCCAGTTCAAAAGGTACTTAATGAATTCTTCCTGAATGTCCATATCGTCTTCAAGATCGTAAAAAGCCATTTCAGGTTCAATCATCCAGAATTCACTCAAATGACGCGGAGTATTTGAATTTTCAGCACGGAAAGTAGGTCCAAAAGTATAAACTCGGCTCAAGGCAGTTGCCATAGTTTCTGCTTCAAGCTGCCCCGAAACAGTAAGATTTGCCTTTTTACCAAAGAAATCCTTTGAATAATCCACAATTTTGTGTGCATCTTCAATTTTCATTCCATTCTGACCGGCCTTTACGCCAAGTTCAGCAATTTTTTCCATAGAGAGAGTTGTAACCTGGAACATTTCGCCTGCACCTTCAGCATCGGAACAGGTAATTTCAGGAGCGTTAATGTAAACAAATCCGTGTTCCTGAAAAAACGAATGTACGGCAAAAGCCATTTGATTACGAACGCGGAAAACAGCGCCAAAAGTATTGGTTCTTGCACGAAGATGAGCATTTTCCCGCAGATATTCCATAGACATTTTATTTTTCTGCAGAGGATATTCTTCCGGATTGCAAAGTCCAATAACTTCGAGACTTAAAAGACTAACTTCCACCGCCTGGCCGCTTGCAGGAGAAGGAACAAGAATTCCCTTTGCACGTACAGAAGCGCCGGTTGAAGCATTTTTAAGCTGATTTTCAATTTCGTCCAAATTTGCGCCGGAAACAGGAGCATTTCTATCAAGGGTAAGCTGAAGGTTAGCAAAGCAGCTTCCGTCATTTACTTGAATAAAAACAAGATTCTTAGAGTCGCGTTTTGTGCGGATCCAGCCGCAAACAGTAACCGTTCGTCCGTCAGGATTTGAAGTAAGCAAATCTTTAATTAAAGTAGGTTTCATAATGCACCATTTTAGTTATTTGCACGCCCTTGCTCAAGGGTTTGATTTTTTTGTTTTTTTGGAGCAAGTCTTCTATATTTACGGGCTTTGCGCAGTTCCGTTATCACTCCAAACCCGGCTACGCCGGGTTCGCCTCCGGCGCTGCTCCAATCCCGGCTATGTTT
>CAZXCR010000149.1:0-5245 GCA_964639315.1 uncultured Treponema sp.
TCTTCAAAACCAGAGGATCGCCGCTACCTTTTTGAAGAAGCCGCAGGAATCAGCAGAAGCAAGGCTGAAGTTGCCGAAGCAGAACGCGAACTTGAAAAAACAAAAGCTAACCTTTCACAAATTGAAAGTGTACTTGCAGAAACAAAGCGCAGTTACGAAACTTTAAAAGTTCAGGCGGATAAAACTGCAAAATACAGAAAGCTCAAAGAAGACAAATTCAATTACGAACTCGACATTCAGCTTTTAAAGTTAAAGGATTTTACTCAGAACAAGGCGCGCAACGAACAAAATCGCATAGAAATCGAAAAAAAACGCGATGCACTTGCAAAAGAAATTGATGATATTTACGCAACTTTAAGTGAAAACACAGACAAAGTTAAGGAACTGCAAAATCTTGTAACAAAGAAACAGCAGGAACAAATTCAAATTGCAACAACTCAGAACGGAAAAAAAGAATCAGCGAAAATTCTGCACAATCAGCAGACGGAATTAAAAAGCAAAATTTCGCAGATTGAATATAAAATTAAAATTTCTGATGAAAAAATTTCCGACATAAACGAAGAAATCGACAGTCAGAGTGCAGACCTTCACAGTTTGAATAAAAAAATTGATGATGTCAAAAAAAATATTGAAAATTTTACAGGCAACATAAATCAGTCCAGAATCCAAATTGACGACAACACGCGCCAAATTTCCACAAATGCAGGAAAAATTCACAATCTTGATGCTGCGAGAGTGGATTTGCAAAAAAAACTTACTGAAATCACAGAAGACATTGTTACAGAACTTGACGCAAAACTAAAAGATGCTGGCTACTCTTCTTCGGCAAATAAAATTGCAAAAGAGGAACTTGAAAATCAGTTTGAAAAAATAAGAATTTTTGTGCATGGAAGAGAAAATATTTTTGGCGACTTTTCAAAAATTTCTTCACATTCAGAAAATGAAACGCAAAAATTTGCAAATGACGCACTAAAAGCCTTTTCTGATTTAAGCGGAATGCTCGATTCATTAAAAAATGCGCTTGAGTCCTACACAAAAACTTCGCCGCAGTTTATTGACGATTTTCTTTCGCCTGAAGGAATTATTACCAAAAAACGCGAAATTGACCAAAATATTGCTCAGAATCTTGCCACTGTGCAGGAAATTCAAAACGAAAGTTCAGAACTTTCAAATTTAAATATTGAGCTGAACAAAAAAATCAATGAATACCGCGAAACTTTGGATAATCTTAGAACAAACGAAGCGCAAATTAATCAGCAAATAACTTTTACAAGTCAGCAAATTTCAAATTTAAAAAGGCAAATTGTTGACGTAGAAAATACAAAGCGTGAACAGCAAAATGAACTTGAAAGCGAAAATGCAAAATTAGACGGACTTAGCGAGCGCATTCAGGAAATTGACGAAGAAATTGCGGAACTGCAGCAGCGGGGCGAAAAACTTACCGAAGAACTTACTGAGCTTGATTTTCAAATTGATGACTGCAACAAAAAAGTAAGTGGTAAGGAAAATATCCTCAACAAAAAGAAAGAAGAACGCAATAAATTTGCAAGTCAACTTGAACGTTATTCGATTGACATTGCGCAAAATGAAACTGAAATCCGCAACGTAAAAAATAATTTTATTGAAAATTACTCACGCGATCTTATGGAATTTGAGGAAAGAATGTACACAATCACAGAAACGCCTCAAACTCTAAAAGAAAACCTTGCACAAACGAAGCAAAAAATTTCTGATTTAGGTCAGCTTAACTTAATGGCTGTAGAAGAATTTGCAGAAGAAAAAGAACGCTACGAAAAGCAGCAATCAAGTTATGATGATACTAAAAAAACTCTTGAAAATCTCGTGCGCGTAAGTGAAGAAATCAAGACAAAATCTTCAGAAATGTTTGTGAACACCTACAATCAAATTCGGCGCAACTTTCACAATATGTTCCGTAGACTTTTTAACGGTGGTCGGGCAGAATTAAAACTTAGCGACCCAGAAAATGTTTTAACAAGTGGAATTGACATTTACGCACAGCCGCCTGGAAAAAAACTTGAGGCTATTTCTTTGCTTTCGGGTGGTGAAAAAACAATGACAGCAATTGCACTTCTCTTTGCAACATATCAGGTGCGCCCTAGTCCGTTCTGTCTTTTGGACGAAATTGACGCGGCTCTTGATGACAGAAACGTTGCCAGCTTTGTTACAACCTTAAAAACTTTTGCAAATGTAAGCCAGTACATTGTTATTACGCACAACAAAAAAACTGTTGCCGCAGCTTCAAGTCTGATTGGAGTTTCAATGGAAGAAAGCGGAATTACAAAAGTTATACAGCTTCGTCTTGATCACGATACTTTAAATGGAAATTTAACTTACGAAGAAGACGATTTTGTTGAAGAAGATGTTCCGCCAGAAGAAGGAATTGTGTTGCCTCCACGTCCGCCACGCAGAGAACACAATCACGATGGAAGTTTAAAAATTCCTGAAACCGCAGAAAATTCAACACTTGGCGAAGGAAATTCTTGAACTAAAATAAGGGATTCTGGAACAAATTGAAGTTTTACCAGAGTCCCTTAAAAATGCGATTAAAAATTTATGAAAGAAAAAATTAAGGAAATTTTTAATTCAATTAAAAAATTTATCTGCTCAAGTTCAAAGCTGACTCTTACGCTTTTAGGAATTGCAGTTTTTCTTGTTGCAAGTGCGCTTATAATTTTAATTGCAAATTCAAAGCCAAAGAAAAAAAACGCAAAACCTCTTTCAACTAAAAATTTTACTCAAACTGAAGAATTTTTTAAACCAAAAGATTTAACTTTTACAAAAGATTATTATTTTTATAGAGAGGGAAACGAAATTTGGAGCGAAGAACAGGTAGAAGAATGGTTTTCTATGCCAGACGAAAAAACTGTTAAAGAACTCTCAAATTCAAATGATAAAATAGTTGATGATATTATTGGAGCAGCGCCATGAAAAATTGTAAATTCAAAAATTTTTTTTTAATACAGATTTCTCTAACACTTGGATTTTTTGCATTTTCCTGCGCATCAAGGCCGAGTGCTGACAATAAAATTTTAGAAATTGAAGAAGAGCAGCAGGAAACAGAAGATTCCACAAATCAAGAAATTTCTGAAAACAAAGAAAATTTTTCTGATGAAGGAGATTTTTTAGGCAGTGAAAATTTGTCAGAAAACGAAACTTCCGCTGAACCAGAAGATTCTCTAAAAAACGAAACTTCTGCTGAACAAAATGCTTATCCAGACATAGCAATTTTGCAGGAAGAACCGCAAATTTTCGACGAAGTTCCAAAAACCACCGCTAGTGAACCAAAGCAAGAAAAACTCGATTTTGACATTGAGCCATATTTTGAAAGCAAAACTTTACCTCAAACCGAAGAAAATGCTTCTGATGAAAAAATAAAAGTCGAAGAAGAGAAATTTGACTTAGTCGAAACTGAAGCTTCTGAAAATATTTTTGACAGTTCCGCTCAAGAAACTTCTGAATTGCAGCAAAATAATGCTGAGCAAAGTGCAACTGAAAATTCAAAACCGGAACTTACTTCTGAAAATCCACCAGCAAAAGAAAATTCACTTTTTACCGAAAGTCAAAATGCTAAGTCAGTTGAAAAAACTGAAATTTCTTCAGCAGAAGATGCTGATTCAGATGAAGATGCTGATTCAGATGAAGATGCTGTTGAAGTTGAAAGCCCGGTACTGCAAATTACAGAAAATGAAATCAGCGAAAAAAATGAAAGCGAAAGTCAGCAAAAGGAAGAAAAATCAGCTGACGAAATTTTAATTTCACGATCAATGACAATGGCTAAAAATCAGTTTTTGGAAGTAAAATATCCGGGAAACGGCTGGATTTATTTGGGCGAAGAAAATCAGCAGAATTTAATGCGATATATGGGCAGAAAAATTGGCACAAGCGACACAATTTTTACTCTTAGGTCAAGAACTGAAGGAACTACGGTCTTGCATTTTTACAAAAATGACGCGCTTACCGGAAAACTTATTGACGATTATCTTGAAGTAAAAATCAAAGGAAAGGCAGTTTCAAACGAAAGCGCAAAAGCTCCCTTGTACGAAGAAATTGTTCCTAAAAAATCAGAGTTCAATTCATCACGGCAAAATAATTTAGAAAATGCTAAAGTTGCTGACAAAACCAAGCTTTCAACTGAAACTGAAAACACAAAATCTGGAAAAACCGAAACTGAACTTTTAGAAAAAACTGAAAATATAAGTTCTGATGCAGAAGACAAAATTGATTTAGAAATTCCTGCAGAAAATTTAAGCGAAGATGATTTAACAAATTTACTTGAAAATGCAAAAACTTGCCTTGAAAACAAAAATTTTTCTGAAGCGCTCGAAAATGTAAATAAATTCTTAGAAACGTCTCTTTCGAATTTAGACGAAGCTCTTTTTATAAAAGCTCAAATTCTTGAATCGCCCTCATCAGTAAGAAATATTAAAGATTCGTTGAACGCGTACGAAACAATTGTAAAATCTTATCCAAAAAGCAAATACTGGCAGCAAGCAAACAACCGCGCAACTTATCTAAAGCGATTTTTCTTTAACATAAGGTAAGGTCTGGCAAAAAAATTTATAAGATAAAAAAAACTGTATCAAAGTCTAAAAAAATGAACACAGTTTGATACAAACTTTTATGCGAGGAGAATTTTTTATGAAAGCAAAAAAAATTTTTATTTTAGCGCTAATTCCACTTCTCTTTTCGTCCTGCACAATCAATCAGGCTCAGAAAAAAACAAGAACCATTGAAGTTTCTGGCACGGGCGAAGTTTTTCTACAAAATGATTCGGCAAAAATTGAGCTTTCAGTTGTTACAAAAAACGCTGATATTCTAAAGGCAAGTTCTGACAATGCTGCAAAAATGACTTCAGTTCAAAATGCCTTAGCTGAAAAAGGAATTGAAAAAACTGAAATCTCTACTTCGGGATATTCAATTTACCAGGAAAGCAACTATCAAAATGGTAGAAAAATTTTGGGCGCGTACAATGTTACAAACAGAATTTCTATTATAGTAAAAGATGTTTCAAAAGCCGGAGAAATTATTGACAGTGCAATAAAAGCTGGTGCAAACGAACTGAACTCACTATCCTACTTTCCAAGCAACACAGACGCTGCAAAAAAGCAATCCCGCATTCTTGCAGTAAAACAGGCGGAATCAAAGGCAAATACGATTGCAAGTTCAAGCGGAAATTTACTCGGAAAACTTTTAAATATCCGCGAAGAAGAAAGCAATTCTTTTG
>CAZXCR010000150.1:0-5223 GCA_964639315.1 uncultured Treponema sp.
TCGATTTTAAAAACGGAGATGCGCTTACTCAAAAAAGTACAGAAGATTTGAATCAAAAAATGATAGACGAAAATCTTGAACTTGCAGCACTTTTAAAGCGCGACAATCTTCTGCCTTCAGAAGTTGACAACTATCACAATTATCCAATTTGCGACAATGAATGCCCCGGTTTAAGTGCGGATCGGCTTGAGTATATGTATCCAAGTGCGGCGGCTCTTGCGGGAATTTGGAATCTTGAAGAAGTAAAGAAAAATTATGCACATATTCTTGTGCTGAAAAATGAGCGTGGAATTGATGAACTTGGATTTGACAGCGAAGAAGAAGCGCTTTTGTATACAAAAAAATTCTGTGAATGCTCGCTGATTTTGCAAAAAAACGAAGATAAAATTGCAATGCAGCTTATGGCCGACATTCTTTCTTGCGCACAAAAAAATCAAATTATTAACGAAAAAGACCTTTATTCAAAAAGTGAAGCAGAACTTATTGCGCGTTTTAATGATTTTGCTCAGAAACACAAAAACAGCGAATTTTCGAAATTATTTTTTACTTTTACAAATATGACCAAAATTCTTCATACAGATGAAAAGCTGCCGGATTCTTACTGCGTAAGTCTTAATGTAAAAAAACGATATGTGAATCCGCTTGTAAAAATAAATTCTCGTGAAGCAAAAAGAATTTCGCTTGTAAACAAAGAAGCTGCACTTTGCATAGAAAATTTTCTTTCCTGGAATGATACAAAATTTGGCTGCGTAAAATTCTGGAGTGAAAGATAATGCTTTATTCAAAGCCGGCAAAAATTATTTTGATTGGTTCAAGTCAGGAACTTTTACTTTCTCTTGCAAAAGAAAATGAAATTGAAGTTGTTTCTTCCGTAAGTTTTTTGCAGAATTTAATAGTGCGCTTTGTTCCAGATTTAATTGTTTTTGACAGTGTAAAAAATGCTGACCTAAAATCTGTGCGTGAAATCGAAAAGCTTTTTAAGGTTCCCATTCTGATTGCCAGTGAAAATTTTGAAGAGATGAATAATTTAAATTCTATTGTGATTTACCCGCGCGTTCTTATGTGCAATAAATGCGTTGTGTGCACCCAGGATTTTATGGTTCATCTGAAAAAAATTCTTGATAAAAAAATTAATATTCTTCCGTCAAAAACTGGCAGCGTTGTAAAGTACGCCGTTCTCTATATGAACAAAAATCTTTCTTCAAAAATAACGCGCACAAGCATTTCAAATCAACTTGGTGTAAACGAAGATTATCTTACGCGGATTTTTAAAAATGAATTGGGCGTAGGACTGTGGGAATATTTAAATATTTTTAGACTGAATGAAGCAAAAAAAATGATTGAAAAAACTGATTTTAGTGCTGCAAAAATTTCTTCTTTGTGCGGATTTGAATCAGCGTCGTATTTTAACAATGCGTTTAAAAAATACTTTGGTTCAAGTCCGCTAAGTTTTAGAAAATGATTTTAAGATGACTTTTTGTAAAGTAACAAAGCTGCCATTAAAGTGAGCAGAGTTTTGCGTCTTTTACAAAAAATTTTCCATCAGACTTTTCTACTTCGAGTAAGGCGTATTTTCCTTCGCAAAGTGCTCCCGGATTTATTACAGTTGTGTTTGAACATTTAGAAATTCCTGAGCTTTCGTGAATGTGCCCGGTAAGAACTGCCAGCGGCTGATAGTCATCAATAAATTTTCTGAGCAAAGGACTTCCTACGTGTACTCCGCTTTGAATTTTATCGCATTCAGTGTCTTTTGGCGGATTGTGCATAATTGCAATTAAATTGTTCCATTCTGTGCCGCCCTGTTCCTGAATGAGTTTAAAGTCTGAAACAAGTTCTTCGTCGCTTCTTTCGTAAGGCGTGGTATGTGTAAATTCGCTTCCGCCACTTGAACCGCAGATTAAAAGTCCGTCAAAATTTGCAAGAGTTTTGTGTACGCTGATGTCGCGGTTTTCGAGTTCAGATATAAATTCTGGCTCGTCACAATTGCCGATTACAGAAAAAATGTTGTCGTGTTTTTTGCAGAGTTTTTCTAGTGCAGGGAGACCTGTTTCTGTGTGCTGAAATTTCGCAAAATCTCCTGCAAAAAGAACTGCGTCTGCTTTTTTAAATTCTTCGTCAAGTTTATCAAGCATTTGAACTTCACCGTGCAAATCGCTTATTAGTAAAAATTTCATATTTTCCTCCGTAATGAATTTTTGTGTTGGTGGTAGTATAACAGAATATGCTTCCGCAAAAAGCGCGTGTCGCAACCTGCGGTTGCTTAGCAAGTTTTCTTGCGAAAACTCGCAGTCATTTTGTTAAGAAAAAATCTATTGTTCAACCACCGTGTCTTATGGTTTTAATCTTTGGCTTAGGGATTGTAGCCGCGAAGCGGTTCGGAGACGGCAGCCGGCAGAATGACGGCTGGTGGCTCTGAACGGAAAAAAATGGCAGCGAACGCTGGCATTTTTTATAACGCAAAAGCCCGGCCTGCCGCAAGGCAGGTAAGCCCCATAAATTTTACTTTTTGCTACTCTTCACCTTTTACGATGAACCATCTTGTGTTTTCAGAAAGCCAATATTTGTTGAAAACTGATTTTACGTCGCTTGCTGAAAGGGAATGAAGTTGCTCAAACTGAAGCGAATCATAGTAAATATTATCAAATTGCAGAAGATTGTAAATGAGATTTAGTGCAAGTCCTTCGCTCGAACTGGCATCTTCGTAAGTGGAATTTATCCAGGCATTTTTGTAGCCATCAAGTCGATTTTCGATGCTTGTAAAAATGTAATTGCCGCTAGAGTCAATTTCTTCAATCAATTTTCCTTGCGCCATATAATTTCTTGCTTCGGCCATATATTTTTTGTAATTTTCAAAATCTGAAAGTCTGTAAATAAATTCTACTCCGTAAGGGGCTTTTGAACCTATAACATAACTTGTTGGCGAATAGCACGCGCCGTAATGTTCGCGCACAACGTTGAATAAAATGTCTGCGTAAATATTTGACGCAATTACTGCTGGAATGTAGTCTTCGCTTGTATTTGACGGACTTGCAAAAACTCGGGCAACAAAGGCAGTTCCGTTTGCGCTTGGATGTGTAAGAACAAAATCGTCTGTTTTTTGAATTTGCAGCGCTGGCGGATTTTTATAAAGTTCTTGGTGTTCTTTACAAGCGGTTTTTTCTGCTTCGGATTTTTTATTTTCGTTTTGAACGGCTTTTAAGTTTCCAAGAGATTTATTCAACTGGGAAAGCAAAAGTTCAGAATCCAGATTGCCGGTTGCAAGTACAAAAAGTTTTTGCGGATTAAGCAGCGTTTTGTGATGGGCTTTTAAATTTTTCAAAGTGATATTTTGCGCTGATTCCAAAGTTACATTTGGCTGCACTTCGTAAGGGTGATTTTTGTAAAGTTCAGTTATTACTGCGTTTGAAAGCATTGAGTCCACGTTGTTTTGTAAAGACGCAACTTGGCTTTGAACTTGAGTTTCGATGTCTTTAAAATTTTTGCTTGTGAATTTAGGATTTAAAAAACAGTCAGTAAGAACTTCAAGAGCGGTTTCTGCGTACTTGTCTAAAACTGAAATGCCGAATGTACTGCCGGTCATTTTTGTGGTTTTGTTAAAGGACATTCCGGTTTTGTAGGAAAGTTCTTGGAGTTTTGCTGAAGAGAATTTTTTTGATGACATTTGCATCAGATTAAAAAGAGTGGATTCAAGACCCGAAGTTTCCTTTGTTAAGTTTTCAACTCCTCCGCGTACTGCAATTGCAATTTCTGTGTTGTGAGACGAAGTTTTTTGAACGTAGAGAGGAATTCCGTTTTTTAAGTAAAAAGTTTTTATTTCTGGCGCGGAATATTCTGCGGTTTTTAGTTCAGAATTTTTTGCTGAAGGAATTTCAATTTTTGATTCCGGGAAAATTTTTGGAAGTGAAGAAATTATTTTTTTGTCGGGCTTAAATTTTTCGTTTTTCCACCAGAAGGCATTTTCGGAATTTATTAAATTTAAGTTTTCTGAATTTTCGCTTTGTTCAAAAATAATCTGCTGGTTTGCGGGGCTTGCAAGAAGGTTTACCATTGCCGGACCTGAAAAATATTTTTGTATAAAATCCTGAACGTCTTTTTGGCTTACATTCGAAATATTTTTTATGTAGTTGTAATAATATTCGGTTGAAGAAGCGCACCACCAAAAGCGCAGCGTAGAAAGTAATGATTGCGCAGTTTCGCTGTTTTCAAGCAGATTGTCGGAAATGCGGCGGATAATTTCCTGCTTGTTTTTTTGCGTATAAAGGGATTTTTGATTTGCGATTTTTGGCAGAACTTTTTGCTGCAAGTCTGAAAGCATTTTTTTCGCGCGCTCTACAAGATTTTCTTCCGGCGAAGTTACGCTTGCTCCAAATTCAAAAATTCCTGAAGCGCGCGAAGTTCCGTAAGAAGCCCAAATGTTTTCTTGCGAGAGCGAAAGTTTTTTATCTTTTTTAAAATATTCAGAAAAATAATTTTTTGGCTGATCTAAAAGCATTAAAAGAAAGTCAGCGGTGTAAGTGTCTTTTTCGTCAAATTCTATGTCTGGTCCGCGAAAGAAAATTTGAATTAAAGCTAAATTTTGCGGAAGCGTGTGGTAAGGCATAAAATTAAATTCATTTTTTTCAAGAGGATTTTTTTTCTGCTCGACCAGCGGTGTTTCTTTAAAAATTGAATTGTTTTTCCACGAACCATAAATTTTTTTTACAAGTTCGTAAGTCTGCTCTGGATTTATGTCGCCTCCAACAAAAACTGCGGTGTTTGACGGAATATAATATTCATTTTGAATTGATTTTAGCTGATTTACACTTGCGTTTTTAATAACTTCAAGTGCGCCACCGGAATCTGTTTTGTAAGGTGCGTCTGGGAAAAGTTTGTAATTTATAAAATGCGAGTAAATAGAAGACGGTGAACTTAAATTTCCTTCGATTTCTGAAAGCACTACTTTTTTTTCATTTTCAAATTCACTTTCTTTTATTGAAGGACTTCGGATTGCGGCATTCCAGAATTCAAGTCCTTGCGCAAGTTTATCTGACGGAATTGTAAAAAAATAATTTACGTAATCTGTTGAAGTGCTGCCGTTCCAGTTTGTAACTCCAAGTTCACTGAGTGCCTTGTTTACGCTGGCTGCATCTTTGTACAGCGAATTTCCTTTGAACATCATATGCTCGTAAAGATGAAAAAGTCCGGCATTTTCTGGTGTTTGAGAAATGGCTCCGGTGCGTACTG
>CAZXCR010000151.1:0-5221 GCA_964639315.1 uncultured Treponema sp.
AAAATAAATAAAAATATAAAAATTGCAAAAACTCGAATTTTAACCTAATAAAAAATTTTCGACTTATTAATAAAATTTCCTGTCCAACAAAAAATTTTCTTGTTAACCGAAAACTTCACTACCCGCAGATCCGTTATGGGAAAAATCTAATTTTCCTACAGAATAATCCGTGTGAGCAGAGTAGAGAGTTTTTTTTTTGAAAGTGACTAAAACTTGCTTAGCAAAGTTCAGCACACTGTAGATTTTTATTTACTTAGAGAACTTTTGAAAATTCCTTTACGGCAACATTCAATACGGTCTCAACGCGACCTTCTGTGCTTGCTCCTGAAGCATTTTTATGTCCACCACCGCCAAATTTTGCAGCAATTTTGCTAACATCACAGTCAGTTTTTGACCTAAAACCCATTGTGCAGCTAAATTCACTTTCCTGCCGCAAAAAGAGTACAGCTTCTACATTTTCAACTTCAAGCATAAGCGAATAAAAAGCATCGCTGTCACGTCCATCCTGACCATATTTTTTTGTATCTTCCATGGTTTCGTAACTTACAACAAGCTTTCCATTGCAATAGCGCTGCGCCCTGCTAAGAATAATGCCAAGCAGTTTTCTTGTGTTCCACGGTTTTCCGCCAGTTATTTCCTGATAAATTTTTTTAGGATTAGCGCCGTAGTCTACAAGTTTTGCAGTTGACCTAAAAACATCGCCAGAATCATCTGCAAGATATCTAAAATAGCCTGTGTCAGTTGCCATTCCAAAAAACAGAATGTACGCCTGATAATTATTTGGTGTTCCAACAATTTTTTCAAAAAGCTGCTGAACAAGGCATGCGGCTGCTGGAGAAGACGGATCTATTATTTTATTTTCACCGCTTACATCAGCAGTTTTATGATGATCAATTATAAAAGTGTCAAAGGCTGAAAAATCCGTGTCAATATCGCCTAATCTTGAAATTTCAGAGCAGTCAGCAATAATAAGTCCGCATTCATTTATTTCAGTCTGCGACATAAAAGGAACTTCGCTTACAAAATTATCTGCAAATTTCCTGATTTCACTTCGTTTAAAAGGTCCCGCATTCAAGAGGATGTAAGGTTTCTTAAAATAATCAAGGATAAAAGAAATTCCCATGCAGCTTGAAACACAGTCTCCGTCAGGTTCCTTGTGCCCTGCAATAATAAAAGTTTTGTGATTATTTAAAAAATTCTTAAAGGTTTCTATTTGTTTTTCGCTTATAGTAATCATCTTTTTGTCCGTAGAAAAAAATCAAGCTGGATTTACTCCATAAAATTCTACAGAGTAAGAACCAGCCACTTATTTTAGAGATATTGCATTTTATAAATTACTTCTAAAAAATGCGATTTTTAAAAGTATTCAGATTTTTTTAATACTCAAGTTGAAGTGAATCCTTGTCCAAATCTGCAAGTTCAGTTCCGTTTGGCAGAATTCCCCACATTTTGTCGAGTCTGTTGTTTGGAATTGTAAGCCAGACCTTTAAGAATTCTCCGTCCTGCTTAATAACTGTAACATAAGGTTCAATTCCCTTAGCACTATTTCTGATATTGAGTTTTCTAGGTGTGGTTTTTGCCCATGACTTTGGAATTGTAAGTTCCCCAACTTTTATTCCGTTACGTGCATAAATCACAACATAAGCATCTCTTGAGTCAAGAATTTTATAAATTTGTGCATTTTGATAAGTTATTTTAGAAACATTGTCTCCGTGATCCCAAATTGGTTTTGTTGAACTTGAAGAAGATTCCTGCGCTGTAAGAGGAAGTGCTGCAATTAGCGAAAAAGTCAAAACTGTTAAAATTTTCTTTACAGAAAGCATTTTCATATTTATTACCATCCTTGTTTCTTTTCTAAAAGATTAAATCATTTTCCTTTATTCAAATTCTAAAAGAATGACTTAAATTATTTTAGTTTAGAATTCTAAAAATTACAAATAAAATTTAAAGTCCTGCTGATTAAATGCTGATTAAAAAACTAAATCAGTGCCAGCATAATGGCTTTAATTGTATGCTTGCGGTTTTCTGCCTGATCCCAAACCTTGCTTGCGCTACTTTCAAAAACTTCTTCAGTAACTTCCTGGTTTTTTACAGCTGGAAGACAGTGCAAAAAGATTGTATTAGATTTTCCGGTCGCCTTCATCAGTTCAGCATTTACCTGGTAAGGAGTTAAAAGATTTATTCTTTCTTCTTTCAACGCTTCTTCGCCCATAGAAACCCAAACGTCGGTGTAAAGACAGTCTGCACCTTTTACAACAGAAACATCATCAGATATTGTGATTTTTGCTCCTGACTCTTTTGCAAACGGAGCGCAAATTTTTAGAATTTCAGCATCTGGAGAAAGTTCTTTTGGTGCAAAAACAGAAAAGTTGATTCCGAATTTTGAACAAATCAGCATAAGAGAACGTGCCATATTGTTGCGACCGTCTCCGCAGAAACAGAGGGTAAGTCCTTTTAAAGTTCCAAAATTTTCTTTTAAGGTCATTATGTCTGCAAGAACCTGAGTCGGGTGAAAGTCATCTGTAAGTCCGTTGATTACAGGAATTCCTGAATATTTTGCAAGAGATTCAACGTGTGACTGCTTAAATCCGCGGAATTCAATTGCGCTGAACATTCTTCCAAGAACCCGCGCTGTGTCTTCTACGCTTTCTTTGCCACCAAGCTGAATGTCGTCAGTTGACATAAAAACAGGATGTCCGCCTTCTTCGCCAAAAGCAGTTTCAAAAGATGAACGGGTGCGGGTAGAGCGTTTTTCAAAAATAAGAGCTATAGTTTTTCCCAAAAATCTTTGATGAACTTCTCCATTGTGAGCTTCTTTTTTTACCTGAATTGCCCAATCCAAAATTTGATTGATTTCTTCTGTGCTCCAGTCAATCCAGTTCAACAAACTTCTGCCTTTAAACGGACTTTTAAATTTTTCTGCTTTCATATAAATCCTCTTATTTTTAGCTTTTCAGCGATGATTATTTTAGTTTTGAAAAAAGAATTCTAAACTTTTATGATGAATTTTCTGCGAAGTTTCAATAGTTTTAAATTCTCTGCAAAAACAAAAAAAGGCATTCCTTAATGCAAAAATGCTTGGAATGCCTTGAAGTAGTGGCGACAGGGATCGAACCTGTGACATACGGAATATGAGTCCGTTGTTCTACCGACTGGACTACGCCACCGAATATGTGTTATTTATATAAAATTACAAAAAACTTGTCAAGAGATATTTTGAATTTTGTCCAAAATTTCTTTAAGTTCCTGAAAATTTTGTGCTCTTGCAATTTCTTCATCAGAATCAGTTAAGAAAAGTGCCGTTGGAGTAAACATAACAATATGTTTTGAAGTGATTTTTTTCCCTTCAGCTGAAAAAGCGTCAAAACTTTCAAATGGAATTTCATTTTTTTTAAGTTCATTTTTTAGAGATTCGCACCGCTGGCAGCCTTTTTGAGTGATTATTTTTATTGTAAAATTCTGCATTTTTTATTTTCCATCTTCAATTTTTTTTATTTCCTGAAGAAACTCTTCAATATTGTTAAAATGTTTGTAAACGCTTGCAAATCTTATGTAGGCAACTTTATCGATGTCGTAAAGGCGTTTTAGTACAAGTTCGCCTAAGTCCGCTGTTGAAATTTCGCGCGATGCCTTTCCTTTCTGATAAGCCGCATCTTCAATTTCTGTGGTAATCTGTTCAATCATACTGGTGGAAACAGGTCGTTTTTCTAGTGCTCTTACAATTCCTCGCGAAAGTTTTTCTATGTCGAAGGGTTCCCGGCGGTCATCTTTTTTTACGACCATAAAAGGTTTTTCTTCAATTCTTTCGTAACTTGTAAATCTTAAACCGCAACTTAAACATTCCCGGCGTCTTCTTATTGAATCTCCGTTCGCCATTGTTCTTGATTCAACAACTTTATCATCTAAATTTCCGCAGTATGGGCAGCGCATTGTGTTCTCCTGATTTTCAGCATTTTTTTTATTTCTGATTTTTTTTATGATTTTTATTTTTCTGACTTTTTTTTAGTTTTTCAAGTAACTCTTCGGCTTCTTTTTCAGTGTCGGCAGCAGGATAGAGAATTTTTGCAATCACAGGACGTAAAATCAGCGAAATTAAAAGGGTAAGAAAAAATTTTATGCTCTTGTCTAAAATAAATGGTTTTATGAATTTTGAAACTGATTCTTTAAAATTGCCAAAAAAATCTATATCGCTTGAATAGCAGAACCAAAAAAGTCCGATTGTATCAATAATTGCAAAACCTAAGAAAATTCCTATGGCAAGAAAAATTGTTTTTTTTACGCTGAATTTTTTTTCGTATTCTAAAGGATTTCCTGCAAAAAGCCCTGCAACGAGGGCACCTAAAAAGAATCCCCAAATGAAGCCCGCATTTTGTGAAGAAATTGCTTCAAGTCCGCAATTAAATCCTGGAAAAACCTTAAGATTAAAACAACCGAGCAAAATGTAAATTCCAGCAGCACCGGCTCCGCTGACCCCGCCAAGACAAGTGGCGCATAAAATTACAAGCAAATCTTGAGCGCTGTAAAAAATAGAATTTATTTCTCTTGAGGTAAAAACGCCCAAGCAAATAAGAAGGGCAGCAAGAATTGTAGCGAGACTCCTGATTATATTTTTTTTTTCAAGAAGAGATGAATTTTTCATTGTGCTTATTTTTTAGTTGCCTTTTTTTTAGTGGACTTTTTTTCTGAAGCGGAAGTTTTTGTTTTCACAGCGGAAGCTTTTTTAGTAACAGCCGGCTCTTCTGGTTTAGCAGGCGCTTTCTTGGTTACTGAGGCTTTTGTTTTTGCAGCGGAAGTTTTTTCAGTAATAGCCGGCTTTTCTGTTTTAGAAGATGCTTTTTTAGTTACAAGGGCGTTTTCTTTTGCAGAAGAAATTTTTTCAGTAACAGGTGATTTTTCTTGTTTAGAAGATATTTTCTTACTTGCAGAAGATTTCTTTTCATCAGAAGACTTTTTCGTCGCAACAGAAGTTTTTGTTTCCTCAGCGGAAGATTTTTCAGTAATAGCCGGCTCTTCTTGTTTAGAAGGCGTTTTCTTGGTTACTGAGGCTTTTGTTTTTGCAGAAGAAATTTTTTCAGTAACAGTCGTGGCTTCTGTTTTAGAAGATGCTTTTTTAGTTACAAGGGCTTTTTCTTTTGCAGAGGAATTTTTCTTAGTAACAGACTGCTCTTCTTGTTTAGAAGATATTTTCTTACTTGCAGAAGATTTCTTTTCATCAGAAGAC
>CAZXCR010000152.1:0-5220 GCA_964639315.1 uncultured Treponema sp.
AATATCAGAATACGAACGAGGTCATTAACCTTCCGGTGTGCGTAATTGGCAGCAATTTGTACTTAAATTTTCTTGTAAAAAATATTGATGAAGAAAATCTTGCAGAAAGTCTGAAGAAAAGCTCTGAAAATGATTTGCAGCAAAACGAAAATACTCTAAACGGATTCTGGCGGGACTATGGCATTGCAAACGGAATTTTTATGAGTCCGCATGAAAACAAAAAAGAACTTTGCTCCCTTTACATTTTTAACGGCAGTGTTTACAAAATTCGCTACTGGAAAACTGATATGGAATTTGACGAGGATGCAAAGGCGCATTTTAAAGGTGAAGAGCAAATTTTTTACGTTCCAAAGCATTTGAATTTTGCAGGACAAAACTACACTTGCACTGTTGGAAAACGTAGTGAAATTCGCAATGTAAAAAAAGAAAGTATGCTGGAAAATTACACGGCAAATTCTCTTTGTGTAAAGGAAATTTCTGGTAAAAATCAAACTAAAATCTGCACGATTATTGCACTTGGAAAACCTTATTTAAGTCTTGCTGACAAAAATTCCACAATCGAAGAAATTGTTCAGTTCCAGAACAGTCAAAAAAAGCCAAAGCCAAAGCCACTTTTTCCGCCACACGGAATTCTTGACTTTGACTGGAGCATTATTGAAGATCCGCCGCAAGACTACAACAGAAGAATGCTTGACTTAGGAAAGTAATTTTCTTTGCACACGCAGCTTCTGCGCGACTTACCAACAGAATTTTTTGTTAAGAAAAAATTTAATTTTGGGTAAAAAATTTTTCTTTTACAACTTCACTAAGCGAATAATGAAGAATTTTTCTTTCGTCAAAAGATTTTTTTATTAAATCATCAACTTCAAGGCCTTCATAGATTTTTTTTGCTTCGTCCACAGTTGCCCTTAAAATAGGGTGACGCGGGCTGAACAAAACACAACAGTCTTCATAAGGCAAAATTGAGGTTTCAAAAGCTCCAATTCTGCGGGAAACTTCAACAATTTCCTCTTTATCCATTCCGATTAAAGGTCTTAAAAGCGGATATTCTGCAAAACTTTCTGTAACTGTAAGATTTTCGATTGTTTGGCTTGCAACCTGACCAAGACTTTCGCCTGTAATAAGACAATTTGCATTTATTCTTTGAGCAAGCATATTTGCGCATTTCATCATACAAAGGCGCAGCATTAAAGTTGAATAATTTTCAGGAGCCTTTGCCTTTATTTTCATCTGAACATCTGTAAAGGAAACAACGTTAAGATGAGTTTCGCAGCCGTACTGTGCAATAATTTTTGCTAAATCTTCAACTTTTTTTTGAGCCTCGTCCGAAGTATACGGATACGAATGAAAATAAATACATTCAACTTTCATCCCTCTAAGCATCATTTTGTAACCTGCCACAGGAGAATCAATTCCGCCGCTGAGCAAAAGAAGCCCCTTTCCACTTACGCCAACAGGAAGTCCTCTGCCAGTTTTTTTCTGGCTTGAATAAACATAAACTCTGTCTCTTACTTCAATTCTTATTACAACATCAGGATTATGAACGTTAACTGAAAGAATTTCTTCGTCAAAAAGAATTCCTGCCGCTGCTGAACAAATTTCGTAGGAGTTAAGTGCAAAAGTTTTGTCTTCTCTTCTAGCTTCAATTTTGAATGAAAGGGCGCCGTTTTTCTTTGCAAGGATTCCCTCTTCGTAAACCGCTTTTCTAATTGAATCAATGTCTTTTTCTGCCGTGCGAACTTTTGCCCAGCCTGTAATTCCGCTTAAGTGATCAAGAACATATTCCACTGCACCACAGGAATTTGGCGTACAAAAAATATAAAGGCGCCCTGACTGTGCTATAATTCTTGTTTCGGCTTCTTCGAGTGCAATTTTTGCATTTGAAACAAGCTGCTTTTCAAAAATTTTTATATTTGAACCCTTTAATTCAAGTTCCCCTACTTTTCCCAAATAAACCTGAGAAAATTTTTCACTATCAATTTCGCTTAGTTTAAAAGACATAAAATCTCCTGATTTCGCCAGATAAAAACTGACGGAATTTTCATTTATTTCTGTTGTTTTTCGACATAACCCGTGCGCGAGTTACCAACAAAATTTTTTATTAATGACCGACTTTCCGAATTTAGTTCGAATCTGTTACAAAAAAATTTCTTCTTAACAAGAAAATTTAGCAAGTGCAAGATTGCGACTCACTTACAGCTGGTAGTTTCGACAGGCTCAACCACTGGAGCGCGCGAGTTACCAACAAAACTTTTTATTAATGACCAAGTTTTTTCTTAACAAGAAAATTCGCCCTAGAATTTAAAACAAATTCCCACTGAAAAATAATTATTCACTAAATCTTCCAGTCTTGAAGACCACAAAGTGTTAAAACAGGCAACAACATCGCTTATGTCAGTGTACTGGGTTGTGTCAGTTCCAATTGTGTAATAAACATTTCCGTCATCATCTGTATGGGAAGAAACTGCTCCACCAGGATAAATATTTGAATCAACTCCGTAATTGTGAATATATTCAAATGTATAGGAAAATTTTAACGAAGCATTAAAAATATTTTTTAATCGACCAAAACTATATTCTCCGCTCAGTCCGCTTTGAATTAAATACATAATGTGGCGCTGTTTTAAGAAATTTAGGGTCGTAACTGCCGTAGAAACATTCTGCCCGTTTTGTGAAGCGCCAGAAAAAACTCTCGAAGTTGTACTTACAGTTCCGTCAGTTGAATAAACTCCGTCATCACTAAGAAGATAAAACATTGCTTCTTCGTCTGAATAGGTTTCTGCAATATTTGCATGGCGCATAAAAGTTGATTTTACCCGCAGCTTTAAGTTTGGAACCGGAAGAAAATCAATTGTAAAACTAAGCACATCAGAATTAGGCTCGTAAGAAGTTCCCATTTTTATTCCGGAATTTGTGTAATTCTGATAATTGATTGTACTTGCACTTATGCTTCCGTCATTTTCAAACTGATAATGTGAATAAGTAAATGGAGTTACAACCGTGTAGTTTAAGTCAACTCTCGTACAAAAAGAATTTTTTGGCGTATAAATAAGCCCAGTTTTTAGCGCAAAAGAATTTAATGTTGAAAAATTGAGTTTTATAAGATTATCAATATCCAAATTGTCAACAAAAAGATCTGAAGAAATCAAAACGCCTTTTACCGGCATAAATTTCAGCGCAAGTCCCATTTGAAGATTGTCGTTGCAACCGTTTATTCCCTGTGCCGTAATAAAAGGAACTGGCATAAGGTACGAAAGGTCAAATCGGTTTCCGTAAACAATTGATTCGTAATATGCAAGAATAAATTTTTTGCTGAGTTCATATTCAATTTGATGAAAAGCAAGAATTTTATCAGGCTTTAAATTTGTTAGGTCACAATTGCTGGTTGCGCCAATAACAGAAATTTGCTGAGCATAGGAAAAGCGGCTGTTCATATAAGTAAAACTTAAATTTGCTGAATGATAGCTCGTGTCATTTAAGGCAAGTCCGTCATTTAAAAAAGGTCCGTAGCCAGTGCGATAAATTCCCGTCTGAACATAAAGATTTGGAAGTCCCAGAGAAATTACATTGTTCATATCAAGATATGCTGAAAAACTTCCTAAACTTGCAGGGTCTTGAATTGCATCGTGCAAAGAATTTGAATACTCCGGAAGAAATTTTGTTTCGTCAGTATCATTTCTTACGGCAAGCCCTATTTTGTAGCCCAAACTAAAAAAATCATCAAAAAAATTCAAATTTCCGTGGAGAGCTGGAAAAAGTTCGTACAAGGTTGATGAATTAAATTCCTGACTGTCGCTTTCATTAAGTTTTATGTAAACTTCTCCGTCAAGATCCAAATACCATTTTTTACCAGTAAGTTCTTCCCAATAATAACGCGCAATCGTTTTGTCGCGTTCATCGCCATTTTCCATAACTTGAAGAATAATATTTTTTACCTGAGAAAAAGGATAAGGTCTTAAAGGCGGAACGTTGTCTACAATTTCGCGCATTTTCCAACCTTCAACGCTTGTGTAAAAAGGGTCGCTTGGATTTACGGTAATCTGGGCAAAAGCAAGAAAAGATGCACAGAACAAAAAACTTAACAAAAATATTCGTTTTTTCATAATTTATATAACTTTAGTTAATTCTTGTTGAAGGTGCAAGTATTTATTATAATCAATGCTGATTTTTATTTTAGATGACTAAGATAACTTGCGCTAAAAATGCAGTTTTATGAGGGAGAAAATATGAAAGGCGAAGAAAAAAAATTGATTTTTAATTTTCTAAAGGCAGTTTCTTCGCAAACTTACGGCTACTCTTCTCCAGATTTTAAAGATTCAGATTTTAACAGTTTTGAAGATGACTTTGTTGAAGTTGTAAAAACAAAAAATTTAACTTCTAAACCAGAAGAATTTTCGCAAGAACAAGGTTCCAAGTCTGATGAAGTTGTAGGCGAAAATAAAATTTCTTCTTTTGTTCAAGGCACTTCTGAAATTTCTGAAGAAAATTTGCAGCGGCAGGAAAAATTAAAGTCAATTCTTGAAAACGCAATAAAAAATCAAATTAAAGAAAATGTTCCGCTCGAAAAAAACGCACAAAATTCATTTGCAAAAGAATTTCAAGCTGGTGCAGGCGGTTCTTCTGCAGGCAACTTTGCTACGGGTCAGGTTACCACCGGCAGTTTTTCTACCGGAGTCGATGAAAAATCAGATGCTGAACAAAGAAAAATTCTTTCTCTGGAAAATCTTTCTAAAAAAGTAAATGTCTGCACTAACTGCATTCTTTCAAAAACCAGAAAAAACACTGTGTTTGGCGAAGGAAACTTAAATCCGCTTGTTATGGTAATAGGCGAAGGACCTGGCGAAGAAGAGGATTTAAGCGGAAGACCCTTTGTAGGAAAAGCAGGTCAACTTCTTGACAAAATGCTTGCAGCCATAAGTCTTGACCGCAACGTAAACTGCTACATTGCAAACATTGTAAAATGCCGGCCACCAAGAAATCGCACTCCAATGGAAGACGAAGCTGAATCTTGCAAGGGATTTTTACAGGCGCAAATAAACACTTTAAAACCAAAATATATTCTTGCTATGGGAAGAACGGCGGTTCAAAATTTGCTTGAAACTTCTGACGGAATAAATGCTTTACGAGGAAAATGGTTTTCGTACAATTCAATTCCGCTTATGGCAACTTTTCATCCAAGCGCACTTCTCCATGACAATTCGCTAAAAGTGCCCGCGTGGG
>CAZXCR010000153.1:0-5194 GCA_964639315.1 uncultured Treponema sp.
AAGACGGATCTTCAACAATTTTATTGTACAGATACATAATGTGCAGAACGTTCAAAAGCTGTCTTTTGTATTCGTGCAGACGTTTTACCTGAGTGTCGAAAATGCTTTCTGGATCCAAAAATTCATTTTGAGTATGCTTTAAGTACTCTGCCAAACGCTCTTTGTTGTGCTGCTTAATTTCCATAAGTTCGTTAAGCGTTTCATCATCATCAGCAAATTTTTCAAGACCTTTCAAAAGCGAAAGTTCTTTTTCCCAACCGTGACCAATTTTTCTTGTAATAAAATCAGCAAGTTCAGGATTTGAAAGCAAGAGCCATCTGCGCTGAGTTACACCGTTTGTTTTGTTATTAAATTTCTGCGGATAAAGTTCTGCCCAGTTTTTAAGTTCCTGTTCGCGAAGAATTTTTGTGTGAAGTTCGGCAACACCGTTTACGCTAAAGCAAGAATGAATTGCAAGCCAAGCCATATAAACTTTTCCGTCGTGAATAATTGCCATATGATTCTGCTTGTAATAATCTTCTGGGAATTTTTCGCGCAGTTCAATAACAAAGCGGCGGTTAATTTCTTCAACCAGCTGATAAACTCGCGGAAGAAGTCTCTGGAAAATTTCGATTGGCCACTTTTCAAGCGCTTCTGCAAGAATTGTGTGGTTTGTGTAGGCAAAAGTTTGCTGAACAACAGACCACGCTTCATCCCAGCCAACATTGTATTCATCAATAAGAATGCGCATAAGTTCAGGAATGGCAACTACTGGATGAGTGTCGTTAAGCTGAATTACGTGGTACTTAGGGAACTGAGAAAAATCTGTTCCGTGCTGAATTACAAACTGATGAACCAAATCCTGCAGAGAAGCCGAAGTAAAGAAATACTGCTGACGCAAGCGCAGTTCCTTTCCCATAGGACCGTTATCATTAGGATAAAGAACGCGGCTTATGTTTTCAGCATTATTCTGGCGTTCTACTGCCCGCTGATACTGACTGTCATTAAAAAGCTGAAGATCAAATCCGTTTGGAGAAGAAGCCTGCCACAGTCTTAAAGTATTTACTGTGTTACAACCGTAGCCAACAATCGGCATATCATAAGGAGTTGCTGTAATTTCTTCTGCATTTTCTATATAAAAACGATCTTGTCCGTCTGGAGTTTTTCCATATTTTATTTCACCGCCAAATTTTACGGTAACTGCAAGATCCGAACGCTTTACTTCCCACGGGTCGCGGTGTTTAAGCCAGTTGTCTGGAAATTCCACTTGCTCGCCATTTATAATGTGCTGTTCAAACATTCCGTACTCGTAGCGAATTCCATAGCCATTTCCCGGATATTCAAGAGTTGCAAGCGAATCCAAAAAACATGCAGCAAGGCGACCAAGTCCTCCGTTTCCAAGCCCCGCATCAGGTTCTTCGTCTTCGATTAAATCAATATCAACATTCATATCCTTGAAAACTTCTTTTACACCGTCAAGAATTCCGGCATTAATAAGATTGTTTCCAAGCGCCCTTCCCATCAGAAATTCTGCGCTTAAATAATAAAGCTGCTTAGATTCATTTGCTTCATAAACGCGGCGGGTTTCCATCCAGTTTGGCGTAATTATTTCCAAAGCACTGGCGCTCACGGCATCAAAAAGATCATGCTTGCTTGCCTGCGAAATGTCTTTTCCGTACTGTCTTCTAAGGCGCGCCGTAAGGTTTGACTTGAACTCTTCTGCATTGAATTTCATTATAGTTCCTCCTTATGAACTAAAAACTTATCTCTATAAGAATTGTAATTTTTACAGGAAATTCCCGCAAACACAGTTTTTTATCATCTAAAATCTAAAAATATCTGAAATCTAAAAAAACGCAACAGAGTTTTCTGTAAATTTCAGAAATTATTTTGCCATTAAAACAATCATTGAATTTGCCGGAAGCACATAACGTTCCTGCGCCCGCAAATTTTCTGCATCTTCATCGCTTAAAATAGAATCTTCTGTTTCTATGGAAGTATCTGCAATTCTATACCATTTTTTGCCATCAAGTAGACTCGGAAGTTTTATCATTACGTCCATACGGTCAGCATTTGCAGCAACAAAAAAATCGTTATCGCAGGAATTTTTTTCATCACCAACGCCTTCTCCGCCAAGTCTGAATGCAAGAAAGCGACTTATTTTGTTCCAGTCAGGATTTGAACCGTCCTTGTTGTACCACTGAATGTCTGGAACAGAAGCCTGCACTTTTCCACTAAAAAATTCATTGCGGCGAAAAACCCTGTGATTTTTTCTAAGTTCAATTGCCCGCTTTGTAAACGTAACAAGATTTTTGTTAAGATTGCAGTTATTCCAGTCCACCCAACTTATATCGTTGTCCTGGCAGTAAGCATTGTTGTTTCCCTGCTGACCTCTGCGGAATTCGTCTCCTGCCAAAAGCATTGGCGTTCCCTGCGAAACCAGTTCAGTTAAAATAAAATTGCGCATTTGGCGGTTTCTTGTTCTTTCAATTTGCGGATTTGCAGTAGCGCCCTCGTATCCGTGATTGTAGCTCCAGTTTGAATCAGAACCATCGCGATTTTCTTCACCGTTTTCTTCGTTATGCTTAGTGTTGTAACTAACCAAATCATTCATCGTAAAACCGTCGTGGCAGCAAACATAATTTACGCTGTTCCAAGGTTTGCGTCCGGAAAATGCAAAAAGATCACTTGAACCGCTTATTCTAGTTGCAGCGCCAGTAGAAACGTAGTCATCTCCGCGCCAAAAGCGTCTTATGTCGTCGCGGTAGCGGTCGTTCCATTCGCACCATCTTCCCGGAAAAGCGCCCGGTTGATACGCTCCGCCAGCGTCCCAAGGTTCAGCAATAATTTTTGTATTGTGAAGAATTGGATCTTCTGCAATTGCCACAGTAAGTGGAGCGTCGGTTACAAGCCGCCCGTCAGAATTTCTTGAAAGAACAGAAGCAAGATCGAATCTGAATCCGTCAATATGATATTCAAGAACCCAGTACTGAAGGCAGTCAAGAATAAATTTTCTAACCACAGGATGATTGCAGTTTAGTGTGTTACCGCAGCCTGAAAAATTCATATAGTATTCTTTGTGATTTTGAACAAGCATATAGTAAATTGAATTTTCAATTCCGCGGAAATTTAGCGTAAGTCCGTGTTCGTTACCTTCTGCCGTGTGATTAAAAACCACGTCTAAAATTACTTCAATGCCAGCTTTGTGCAGTTCGCGAACTAAAGTTTTAAACTCGTTCACAGAACCGCCGGGAGCCTTATTGTGAGCATACGAAGCCTTAGGCGCAAAAAAACTGATTGTGCTGTAACCCCAGAAATTTTTTAGTTTTTCGCCAGTGCGCGGATTTATATTAGAATTTTCATTTTCATCAAATTCAAAAACCGGAAGAAATTCAACAGCATTTACGCCAATATGATTTAGGTAGGGAATTTTTTCAATAAAACCAAGATATGTGCCGGGAAACTTAACGCCAGCCGCCTTTCCAGCAGTAAAACCCTTTAAATGAGTTTCGTAGATTATACTTTCGCTCATAGGACGATTTATGGGTTTGTCGCCCTGCCAATCAAAATCTTTATCAGAAACAACAACGCATTTTGGAAACTTTGCCAAATGCAAGCCCTTGTCAAGTTCAAAGTCAGTTTTATCAAGAATAGGCTTGTAGTCTTTTGGAAGATTAAGAAAAACTGATTCTGCGGTAAGTGCCTTTGCGTAAGGGTCAAAAACCAGCTGCTTTGAGTTAAAGCGATGACCTTTTTCTGTATCAAACGGACCTTCAATCTGAAAAAGATACAAAGCTCCAGGTTTTAAATGTGGAATAAAAATATGCCAGTTATCGCCAGTGCGATTTATTTTAGGGTCAAAAACAATTTGCTCGTTTGCTTCACAACTATTCTGATTTTCGTATAAATTAAGAACAACCTTGCTCGCATTTCTGCTAAAAATGCAAAAATTCACTCCGTCAACGCCGTCAACTCTCGTAAAATTTGCGCCGTACGGATACGGAATTCCTGGTTTTGTCTCCAATGTAGCCATAACGTTCTAATTATAATGAAGTTAGCGCTATTTTTCTACTTTTTTATTCCGCTGAGGATTTTGTTAGGGATTTTGGGCAGCAGATTTTCTGTGCTAACCGGCCTTCCAGGGTTCGCTCACGCTCAGCCTCCTCGGCGTTGCCTGCGGTGGCCGGTAAACCGCCCTTCCACGCCGGGCTGCAGTTTTTCTTTTTAAGCAAAAGCCGCAAGCTACGCTTGCTCTGCAAGTTTTGTTCCAAAACTTGCGCGACCCGGTGCTTAAGTCCGTCGCCTGAAAACACAAGCCAAGCCTAGCCCCGATAGTTGAATAAAATGCCTTTGGCATTTTATTCGGCTTCCTAACAGAATTTTCTGCCGAGCGACGAGAAGGAAAATTTCTTCTTGAAATAAAAAAGTGTGCTCCAAAACTCGCCCTTTAAAAGCATAAATTTCAGTGATAAAATAAAGCACATCCACATCGATTTTTTAGGCAGAAATTTATGAATTTTTTGAAAGAAGAAGAACTTATTGCAAAAAAAATAGAAAAACTTCCGGTTAAAAGTGTAGACATTTTCATTGATTCAATTGACGATTTAAAAGAAAGGTCGGGCTTTGGTTCGAGAACGGAATTTTCGCTTAGCAAAGATGCTGCAAACTTTCTTGACGAAAATGCCGCTGGAATCACAGTAAAATATTCTCTTGCGCTGAATTTTCACGTAAAAAATAAGTCAGAAAAGGATTTACAAACCGCAAAAGACTTAATCAAAGCTCACTATTCAGAAAAACTTAAAAAAATGCTTTTGCAGAAAAAGAAAAATTCTAAAAACTGGAGTTTAAGATTTTACTTTGGAATTGCATTTTTATTTTTAGGACACACGGCAAGTTATCTTTTAACGCTACTCTGTAAAAACGAAGCACTTTCGAGCGTACTTGGCGATAGTCTTGAAATTATAGGTTGGGTAGCGCTTTGGGAACCTGCCTCGTACTTTTTGTTCAAAACAAAAGAAGAAACTCAAGAAATAACAGACTGTTTCCAGCTAAAATATTCAAAAATCAATGTAATTTGACGGGGCGCGCCGGTTACTGCTGGAATTTTTTGTTGCATAAAATTTTTTTGGTTAAGAGGAAGTCTTCGACATTACGCGCGCGAAAATACAAAATATGCGCCGATTGAGCTTGTCGAAATCAAGCGCCTGTTACTAAC
>CAZXCR010000154.1:0-5132 GCA_964639315.1 uncultured Treponema sp.
TCGACTCTCTCAATCGGCGCTTAAATGATTAATTGTAACAAACTCACTTCTGCAAAAAGGCTTTTAAGTCAGCGGCAGCTTTTTTTGCGCTACCCTTAGGCAATCTTAAGCGCCAGGTAGATTTTGGCGGCGTACATTCACGGAGCAGCGCTGGATTTAAAAATTTCAGTTTTTCAGAAGAAATTCCTGTAGCCTTAGAAAAATCAGTAAAACTTATGCTTCCTGTAATTTTTATGTAATCGTAAGTTGTAACACTAACATTTTCGATTCTTTTATCAGCAGCGGCAACCCTTAGCGCGCCCCAATATTCGGCATTCATAACGATGTCTGAAATTGCAAGAAGTTTTGGAACGTAATCTGCAGTTTCACTTCTTAACTTTCCGTTTTCTGCAAGCCACCAAAAATCTTTTCCGGGATATTGTTTTATCAGTCTTTTTAAAGCCCCCGCACCCATATTGTAAGCCGCAAGTGCAAATGCCCAGTCACCAAAGGTTTTATAATTTTCCGCAAGTTTTAGGAGCGCGGCATCAGTTTCTTTCCAGGGATCGAGTCTTTCGTCGTACCACCAGTTTTTTTTCATATAAGGCGACATACTGTTTTCCATAAATTGCCAAAGTCCCTTTGCGCCACTTGGAGAAGTTGCAGTTACCTTGTAGTTTGATTCCACAATCGGCAAAAATTGAAGACACAGCGGCATTTTTCTTTTTTTCAATTGCTGCCTTATGTAAGGTCTGTACGGAATTGAATCATAAAGCACCTGGCTAAGCCACACCTGCTTTGATTCAGTAAGATAAGAATTGCGGAATTTTACCGTTTGACTTTTGTTCAGCCCCGAAATTCCAACCGAGCGTCTTTTTGGTTCTGGAATTGTGTAAAATTCTCCCTGAGTTGACTGCGCTGGCTTAGTTGACTTCGCTGCTGAAGTTGACTGCGCTGATGAAGTTGACTTCGCTGCTGAAGTTGACTTCGCTGCTGAAGTTGACTGCGTTGGTAAAGTTGACGGACTTGCCCCAGCAGATTTTTGAGCGGAAGAAGAAATTTTTGAAGAATCAGCAGAAATTTTTGTTAGAGAAAATAAAAAAACTGTAAGCAGAACAAAAATTTTTTTAGAGTTTTTCACCAAAGTAAATTCCTGCCCATTCCCATCTTCCGTGAATTTCAGAATCAGCTGGAAAATTCACCTTACGAAAATAAAGATACCAGGTATTTACGTAAGTAGACCAGCCCCAGGTTTTTAAATAAGCTTCGGTTGGCGAAGAAGACGAATCAAGTTCAGCACTGTAACGCACACGGTTTCCAAGCATAAAGGAATGCATAGAAAAGCTTTCCTGCGCGTTAGAATCAGTTTCTTCCTGATGCCACGACATTGCAAAAAAATTCACCTTGGATTTGTAGCGGTCAAGAGCGCGGTAATTGTACGAAGAAATAGCCCGTTTTATAGCGTTTACAAGCGAATCAAGGCTTTCGAAAGTCCAGTCTTTTGGCGAATTGTTAAAATTTATAAGCTGTCTTGCATAGTGATAAGCGTTTGGATGACCGGCAATTTGGATTGTACTCGCGTCGTCCTGTTCAAGAAACTGAGTATAAGCGGTAATTGCAAGAGTCCATTCCGCCTCGTTTTCGTATTCTACGGCAAGTCTGTAATAAAGTTCCGTAGTGCTTATTTTGTTTGGAAAACGATTTATAAGCTGATTAAAATAAGAAATTCTGTTTGCAGAGTTTGTATTGATTTGAATTAAATGCTGAAGGCAAAGAAAATGAACTGACTGCCCTTGAACCATTAAATCTTCATAATTATTTATAATCCGCTCAAAATAATATTCAGCAATAGGTTCTCCGTCATTTTCAAGATAAGCGTAGGCAACCATCAAAAGCCAGTAAGCATTGTAAGTATCGTCTGGATGTTTTTCTACCCAACCGCTCAAAAAGAGGATAAGAGAATTGTAATCTTTTATGGAAAGCATATTGTTTGCAATGCGATTTACGATTGCATATTTTGTTTGACTGTTTAAATTTTCTTTTTGCAGCAAATTCTGCAGTTGCTGCTGATTATTTTTATAATTCCGATTATTTCTGGCATGATCCAAAGACAAATTTTTTGCACTCACTGGAATAATGGCAAAAATAAAAATTGCTGATGTTAAAATAAAGATTTTTTTTATGCTGGGCATAGTCTGATTTTACAAAAGCCGCGTGTTATTGGCAAGACAATAATCTTATTATAAATTATACTGTTAGAGTCTATAATTGATTTATAATTAGGGTTTCTGATAAAAAAAATCATTTTCAATGCAAATTTTAAGTCTTTGAAGTACAAAGGCTTTTAACATCGACTTTTTAAAGTTTTCTGGTGGGGTGAAATTCGAGTTGTTGTAAACTAGCTGACTTTGGCTGCGGGATTTTTTTGTTAAGAAAAGAATTTTTTTTAACAAAAAATTCTGTTGGTAAGTCGCGCGCGTGTAATGTAGAAGAATTTTTCTTAACTGAAAATTCTGTTAGTAAACTACACAAGCGACAAACTCGCAGTCTTTTTGTTAAGAAATAGAATTTTTCTTAACTGAAAATTTTATTGGTAAACACGCGCACTCGGCGCTTAGATGCTTAACTGAAAAACTCGAATTTTGCTCTGGTAAAAAATTGCAATTTTTATAGACAACCTTATAATTGAAGTAAGTTTTAAATTTACAAATAAAATTGAGGAACATTCTTATGGAAGATAAATTTAACGAATCTAATAAAAATCAGGATAAAAAAGAAATTAAAAAAACTATAAAAATTCCGCAAACAAAGGAAACTGTAGCTGCAAACTGCGTTCTACTTGCGGGACTTGTTCTTTTAATTTTAGGACTTACCATTTTTCTGGAAAATCTTTTTATTAACCGCGAAATTAAAATTTTAAGTTGTGTAATAAATTTGGCAGCCGGAGAAATTTGTCTTTTTATCTGCTTTGGATTTTTTAAACTTCCAAGCTTAATTTTTCTAGGAACCTTTTTTATTTTTAACGGAATTTTGGCTTTTTTTTCGGAATCGCCTTTTTTTGGACTTTCATTCGGCAAACTTTGGCCTTTTATTATAATAAACACGGGGCTTTCTCTTTTTCCGTATCAAATTGCGAAATTTAAAAAACTTAAGTCAAACTATCTTTTTCCGGCGCTTCTTTTTATAACTTTGGGAATTCTCTTCCTGCTTTTTTCAATGAAAATCATTCCTGTTTCGTTCACAAATTTTATTAAAACCTGGTGGCCGCTTGTTTTTGTTTTTATGGGAATAATGCTCATTGTTACCTTCATTATGCTAAAGTCTGGAAAAAATCGGGAAAAATTGAATCAATATGTAGATTTTGACGGAGACAACCTCTAATGCATAAAAAACAGGGCAGAATTTTTCTTGCCCTAACTGCTGCTGCATTTTTACTTTTCTCATGCGCGAGTACTCCAAAAAATTCTTCAAATTCAGAAGACGAAATTATTTCGCTCGGAGGTTCAAGACGCAACTCAAAGTCGTATTTTTCTGGAATTGACAAAAATATTCTGGATCTTGTAGAAGACGGCTCGCCATTAAGTTTGCGTCAGGCAACATCACTTTTGCACAATTCGGTGGAAGAAGACTACGCAGAAAATGAAAAAGTACTTTTGTTTACCGCAGCAAAAATTATGCAGATTGTGTGGCCTTCAGAAACTGTAAACTGGCAGGTTCCGCAATGCGAAACTCAAAATTCGTACACAGGCGCAATTGAAAGTGCAGAAAGAGGAATTTACGACTACAGCACAGGAAATTCAGATTTTCTAACGCTTGTGCTGCCTTCTTTGGTTCTGCTTACACAAAGTTCAAAAACTGATTATTACAAAGACGCTCAAATTGCACTCGAAGAAGCCTTGCGCTACAAAGAAGATTCTGTTCTTGCAAACTATCTTCTTGCAACTTTGAAATTTCGGCAAAAAGACTACAACGGCGCTCTTAGTCAGTATAAAAAATGTGAGGCAAAAAGCCCCGAAACTTTCGAACTTCAATGCGGAATTACAGAATGCTGCTACGGTCAGAATAATTTTTTGCTAACTTTAGAAAAATCTTCTCTGCTTCTTGAAAAATATCCGCAAGATTTAAGACTTTTGGAACTTGCGGCAAAATCCTCTTACGAAACTGGCAATCTTGAAAAATCGGAATCTTACGTTGTAAAGCTGCTTCTTTTGGAACCAGAAAATCTTGACTACGTTCTTTTTAGAGCAAAAATTCTTATGGACAAGGCGGACTACATTCGCGCAGCAGCACTTTTGGACGTTTACTCAAGAAAAGATTCTTCGGCAAAAGACTATTTGATTTTAAGGGCGAAACTTCAGCGGGACTGGAACAAGAACAACACTGCCGCAGCAGAAACAATCAGCAAGGCACTTGAATATTATCCTGATGATGAAGAAGTTCTTCTTTTGGCAGCGCAAATTGCTTCTGGCACGAATTTAAAACTTAACGGAAATTCAGCAAAAACTTTGGCGGAAAAACTTCTTAATTCTGACCAAAAAAATTTAGAAGCGCAACAGATTAGTGTTCTTGAAATGATAAAAAGCGGTGAATGGCAAAATGCTTACAATCTGAGTTCAGAAATTATAAAAACTTCACCAGATACAAAAAATTTGTGCAAGCACATTGAAATTTGTCTTTCGCTCAAAAAAAATCAGGAAGCAACTGAAATTGCAGAAAATCTTTACAGAGAAAACCAAAACGACGAAGATGTTCAGCAGACTTATTTGGCGGTTCTTGTGGCAGCCTCAAAAAAAGCAGACGCGCTTTCGATGATTCAAAGTCTGTTGCCGACTGCGTCTTCAAAAATGAAAAGTTTTTTGTACTACGAAAAAAGCCTTTTGGATTCGCAGGAAGAGGAAATTTTAAATGACCTTAGATCGAGTCTTACGGCAAACCCAAGAAACAGAGATTCGCTGTACAGACTTTATCTTATTTATTACAAAAAATCGGACTGGAGAAGAGCTCAGTATTATTTGAAGCAAGTTGTGGCCCTAGATCCAAACGACACAGAAATTCTTGCTAAAAATGCTGAACTCGACAAGATTCTGGGAAGATAAGTTGTTTTTTTGGACGAGAAGTTTTCTTTCATCACAAAAGTTTTAGGCAGAAAAGAA
>CAZXCR010000155.1:0-5086 GCA_964639315.1 uncultured Treponema sp.
AAGACTGCCGTCTGGATCCATTTTTGCAGTTTTTGCACATTCTACAAGACAAAGAAGAATGGAAGGATCTGTGGTGCTTTTTATAAGCTTGGCAAGTTTTGCCCTTTCTATGCAGATTCCGCTTTCATAGGTAAGAGAAAGAATTTTTTGCGTATATGCAAGATTCTGAGTAAAATACGGCTTTTCTACGCTATGATCCCAGTTGTTTGTGTTCCAGTCTTCGTAAAGTTTTTGCATTTCTGAACTAAGAAGACTAATCCATTCAACTTCATTTTTTCCAAAATTTCCCTGAGTAAAGGATTTGTGCATTTCCTGCTGAACTTGTGCGCTGATTGCAGGTCCCATAAAATGCGAGGTAGTGGACTTTTGCTTTTTATAAAACTGCTTGTATTCTTGCGGATTTTTTTGTTTTTTTTCTGCAGTGGACAAAGTCGCCTTTGATTTTACACTCTGTTTTACACGGTAAGATTCAATTACCCAGTTGTTTGTGCAGAAAGTTAAGTATCCGCTTTGGCTTGGATAAACGTAAGACCATCTTTTCTGCGGATTTAAGGCGGCACTCCACACAATTTTTTGTTCTGGTGATTTTTTTTGAACTGAACTTAGCGAATAGCAGGCGGCATTTTGTTTGTCGCATAAAACAAGTCCGTCTTTTGTAAAACCTGAATATCTTAAACTTTGTGTATCAGGAAAGTCAGTTTGAAAAACAGAAAGAATTTCTCCAGTTTTTACATTTATTCTTGTAATTTTTGCCGGATTTGAACTGATTATAAATTCTTCTTCGCCAAGAACCGCATTTTCAGTATTTTCGGCAAATTTTACTGGAATCGAAATGCCACCGTTTTGTGAACTTACAAGCCATTTTGAAACCGCTCCGCCATCTTTTTCAATAGAGCACATTCCTATGCTTGAATCAGCAAAGCAAATTAAAACTCCCTGCACAGTGCCTTTTGCAGAAGAAACTTTGCTAGAAAAAATAATTTCTTCGCTAACGTCTCCAAAAGGCGAGCAGACTCTTGCAATTGATTTTCCTTCAGATTCCCGCTCTAAAAAAAATAAAATTGAACCGTCGTTAAATTCCAGTAGCGGCAATTTTGTATTTTGCAGTTCAGTTTTTACGCTCCATCTTAAAACGCCGTTTATTCCGTAACATTCAATTCCGTTTTTTCCGCGCACAAAGACTCTGCCATCTTTTCCCACAAGCGGATCTTCTGCAATATCAAAAGAACATTTTTTTGACCACAAAAGAGTTCCGCCGGGATTCAGCATATTTAAAAAACAGTCTTTTGTAACCACATAAATCATATCGCACAAGCCAACGCTTATAAACGGATTCAGTTTTTGCCTGAACATTTTTTGCCATAAAATTGTGCCTTCTTCGGTAAAGGCATAAAGCATTTTTCCTTCTCCAGGGCAAACCCAGCCGTAACTTGCAGATTTTGGTTGGCACAGAACGTTTCCGCCTAAGACGAGAATTTGGTCAGGATTTAACTTTTTAAGATCGATTTTTCCTGTTTGACAGAAAAGTTTTTGGGAACTTACAAATAAAATTGCCAGTCCAAGAAAGAGACTTTTTAAAATATGACTTTTGCTTTTTATTACAGATTTAATTTTCATAGTCAAGAAGTGCAAGGCTTTCAATGTGACTTGTCTGCGGATAAAAATCGAGAAGATACAATTTTTTTAGGGAATATCCGCTTTGCAAAAGAAATTTTATGTCTCTTGCGTGAGTGGCAATGTCGCAACTAAAACTACTGATTTTTGGAATTTTAGAAGATGCAATCCACTTTCGAACTTCCTTTTCCATTCCGCTACGTGGAGGGTCAACTACAAGTGCATCAAAATTTCCGTTGTTTTTTACATAATTTTCTGCGTGATATTTTGCCCAAACTTCGCCACTTAAACCAAAACTTTCGTGCGGAATTTGAGAAAGATTTTTTTCAGCGTAAACTAAGGCGGATTTATTGTGTTCTACAAGACAAAGTTTTTCGAATTTGTCGCCAAGAAATTTTGAAAAAGTTCCGCAACCGCAATACATATCAAGAGCATTTTTGCCTTCAAGTTCTTTTAGCGCAACCGGAATTGTTTTTTCGAGGACTTCAAGGTTTGACTGAAAAAATCCCTGTACGTCAAAGGAAATCTCTTTTTCACAAATTTTTACTGTGCAGGAATTTCCAGAATCGCCGGTTGAGCCAGAGTACATTGGTCGTATTTTTTTCTGATTTTTAAGTTTCTTTTTTGCAAGGGCAGTTTGCGAAGAAGAATTTCTGCTTTGTTTTTGAAGTTCCGTTTCTTTTGCTACAATGATTTTGTCAAATCCGTCTGGAATAGAAGTAATTTTTTCACTGCCAAAAATTTGAACTCGCCCTTCAGGTCTATTTTCAAAAGAAATTTCTTCAAGATAATGATTTATTTCTTTGTTTGCGCACGGACAGTTTTGTATTGGAATAATTTGATTTGTTCCCCTTGCCATAAGTCCGCCGTTATGAAACTGAAAGCGGCAGCGGTAAGAAAGAGAATTGCCGTAAATAACATCAGTTTTTTCGTCATCAAGAAAAATTCCTTCTCTAGCAAACGCGTCTTTTAAAATTGATTTTCTAAGTTCCCGCTGAAAGTTTTCTGAAATATGCTGCATATTGCAGCCGCCGCAGTTCATATAAAAAGGACAGAACGCTTTTGTTCTGTAAGGAGATGCTTCTAAAATTTTTGTGATTTTAGCCTGGCAGTAATCGCGAAAGTCTTTTACGATTTCAACTTCAAGCCTTTCTCCAGGAATTGCGTACGGAACAAAAACCGTTTTACCATTTATTTTAGAGATGCAGTCTCCGCCTGAGACCATTTTTTCTACAGTAATTTCGTAAGTTGACATTTTTTAACTTTAGCAAAGATTGCTGAAAATTTCCATATATTAATGTGCGCTTGAGTTTGGCAGGTCAATCACCGAGATTTGCGCGTGGGTTACCAATGAAATTTTCTGGCTGATAAAAAATTTTTTCTTACTTGGAGCGAGTTTTCTTACATTTTAGGAATTTTTTTGTGTTCCGGCTGAAAATTTTTTAGGAAACCGCTGTTCGTCGCAAGCGAAACTCGTGGAATTGTTTTGTTAAGAAATTAATTTTTTAATAGAGCGGAAATTTTGTTAGTAATAGCCACAAACTCGCGGATTTTTTTTTGTTAAGCAAGAGATTTTTGTTAGACAGGGAATTTCACTAGTAACGGTGCTTCGCTCCATTCCCACAACCTGCGGTTGTTGACGAGTTTTGTCCCAAAACTCGCGAGATTATTTTGTTAAGAAGAAATTTTTTTGTGAGACAGAAAATTTCATCTGTAACTTGTAGGAACTCCGGACCTCCGGACCTCCATAGCGGGCTAGGCTTGGCTAGCTGTATTTATTTTGTTAAGAATAAATTTTTTTTATAAAAGAGAGAATTTCGTCAGTAACTCGCGCGCGTAATGTCGCCGACATTTTCTTAACCACAAGAATTTTTTCTCAACAAGAAATTCCATCACTACCCACCGCGTCCGAAAAAAAAACTTAAAAAATATCTAAAAAAAATGAATTTATATGCTAGAATAAAAATCTAACAAAAAAAGTAAAAACTGGTGAAAATCCGTCACTTTTTTGTTTAGAAAAAAATGTTTTTATCAGCGGTACATTCTCGTTCCATCCTGAATGTGCTGTAAAATTCCAGAAAATATTTAGTATTTATGGAAACTTTTTATGGGAGAATTTATGAAATACGAATCAGAAAAAATTACAATGAGTGACAATAATATTGTTGTTGTGCATCATTGGCTTCCTGATGATGAAGTTAAGGCGGTGGTTCTTTTGAGTCATGGAATGGTTGAACACGCAACTCGCTACGAAGATTTGGCCGCTCATCTTACACAAAAAGGCTACGCTCTTTACGCGGAAGATCACAGAGGTCACGGAGAAACTGGACTTTTGGCTCAGGAAAATGGAAGTGGTCAGCTTGCTTACCTTGCTGATAAAGACGGTTTTTTTAGAGTTGTAGATGATATTCACGAAGAAGCGCTTTTGCTTAGAAAAAGATATCCTGGAAAAAAACTCTATCTTTTGGGTCATAGTTTTGGTTCCTTTGTAACTCAGTGTTTTATTGAAAAATACGGCGACTGTCTTGACGGAGTTATTATTTGCGGAACTGCCGGTCCTCGTCTTTTAGTTACAGGCACTGCGAAAGTTATTGCAGCTTTGAGTAATTTTTTCTGTGGAAAGAAGCATACGAGCAAATTTATTGATAAACTTGCATTCGGTTCGTACAACAAAAGAATTGACGACAAATTTTCTAATTTTGCCTGGCTTAGCCGTAACAAAGAAAATGTTGAAAAGTACGTAGCAGATCCTCTTTGCGGAATGGTTTGTACAAGCGGATTTTTTTACGATCTTTTTACGGGACTTTGCTGGATTCACAAAAAAGATCATATGGCACAAGTTCCAAAAAATCTTCCAGTTTTCTTTATTGCCGGAAAAGAAGATCCTGTAGGCGACTATGGAAAAACTGTAACAAATCTTTTTAATATTTATATCAACAACGGCGTAAAGGATGTAAAACTAAAACTTTATGACGGTGCGCGTCACGAACTTTTTAATGAAACAAATAAAGAAGAAGTTATTGCTGATGTGCTTTCGTGGCTTGAATCTCATTAATTTTTTTTAGCAAGGAACTTCTAAAAATTGCAATTTTTACCAGATGGCCACAGCAACTTTAATCACTAAGAAAACAAAAAGCGGTTTTGAAAAACTTCAAGGCCGTTTTTTGTTTGCAAGTTGACTTTTTCTTAACTATGGCGAATTTCGTGTTTTAATGGGAAACTTACAAAAATACAACTAGAAAAACCTAGCCCCGATAGTTGAGTAAAATGCTAAAGCATTTTACTCGTCGAGTTTGTCGCAGCCTTACGTCTGCTTCCCGAGTTTTCTTGCGAAAACTCGTAGATTTTTTTTTGTTAAGAAAGAAATTTTTTCTTAAAGCGAAATTTCGTCAGTAACAACCACAAACTCGCAGATCTTCTTTACAAACATTTATTTTCTTAACGCCTAAAATGGGACTTAGAAAACACAATA
>CAZXCR010000156.1:0-5065 GCA_964639315.1 uncultured Treponema sp.
AACAGACGCGAGATTTTTTTTCTCGACAAGAAATTCTATTGGTAACTCGCGCGCGACTAATGTCGGGGATTTTTTCCTAACAGGTCGAATTTCGAGTTTAAACAAAATTTACAAAAAAAGGTGAAAAAGCCTAGCCCGGATTGTAGCGGCGCGCGAAGCGCGTTCTGGAGCGCAGCGGAAGAATGAAGGCGAAGCCGCAACCGAGTAAAGCCGGATTTCTAAAAAAATTACTGCCGGAACGCAAAAAAATTTGTGGCAGAAGAAAAAATTTCGCTCCAAATGAGTAAAACTTACAACAAACTCGAATTTTGACCTAACAAGAAGTCCTATCAGCAAGCACGCGCTTTTTGCACAATCACATTCACTTACTTTTTTGCCAAGTACTCTTTACTTTCTTTTTTAAAAACTATTGCAAAACACAAAATGTGAACCAAAAGCGTTACCAACCAGGAAATCGGGTAGGAAACAAAAATTACTTCTGGCGTATGGAATTTTGGAATTTGAAAAAAAGTCGCAAGCCACAAAATTCTAAGTCCGCAAGCACCGGTCAAACTTACAATCATAGGCAAAACTGAATAGCCAATTCCGCGTATTGAATTTGCCATAACGTCCATCATTCCGCAAAGACAGTAAGTTGAACAAATTATTGTAAGGCGAATCATTGCAGCTTTTATTACGTCAGCACTTTTTGAGTAAACTTTAAGGATAAAAGGCCCTGTTAAAACCACTAAATTTCCTAAGCACAGCCCAATCACAGTAACAATCAAAAACGAAAGCAAAACAACTTTTTTAATACGGTCAAATTTATGCGCGCCCAAATTCTGCGATACAAAGGTTAAAGACCCCTGCGCAAATCCGTTCATTGCAGTGTAAACAAAACCTTCTATGCTGCTCGAAGCCGAACTGCCAGCCACCAAAATGCTGCCAAAAGAATTTACCGCGGACTGAATTACAACGTTAGAAAGTGAAAAAACAATTCCCTGGAATCCTGCCGGAACTCCAATCTTTATTATGCGGACTAAAATTTCGCGTTTTATGGCAAGCTTTTTTAAATCAAGATGAAATTCGTCAGTTTCTTTTACAAGCAGAACAATCACAAGAACGGCGCTTACCGTCTGCGAAATTACAGTTGCTAAACCAACGCCAGCCACGTCCATGTTAAAGCAGATTACAAAAATCAAATTCAAGACGATATTTATTAATCCAGCAAGAAACAAAATGTAAAGTGGCCGTTTTGTATCGCCTTTTGCCCTAAGAAGCGCACTGCCAAAATTGTAAACCATTGTAGCTGTAATTCCGGCAAAATAAATTCGTAAATAAAGCACCGCCAAATCAAGCACTTCGGGAGGAGACTTCATCCATTCAAGAATTTGTCTTGCACCAAACACGCCCGCCAGCGTAAGAATTACTCCGCTTATCAAACTTAAAAGAATCGCAGTGTGAACCGTATCCACAAGTTCGCGTTTTTTTTGCGCCCCAAAATAATGTGCAGCAACAACATTTGTTCCAGTTGAAAGCCCCACAAAAAGATTTACAAGAAGATTTATAACAGAACTAGTTGACCCAACCGCAGCAAGAGAATTGTCGCCAGAAAATCTTCCCACAACAATTATATCCGCGGCATTAAAAAAAAGTTGAAGTAGCGCTGACAAAACAAGCGGCAGAGAAAAAACCATCAGTTTGCCAAAAATTGACCCGTTCGTCATATCAATCTGATGTTTTTTAGACATTTGATTTTTTTCTTCCGACATAACCTCAAAAAGCCTCGTATTCTTGCGGAAAAAGACCATTTTTCATAACAATTGAATAAATTAAAAGCTGAAGATAAGTGTCTTCAAAAGCAGTTCCAGTTTCACGGATTTTCATATCGATATTTGAAATAAGCGCTTCGATTGATGCCACGGTTCCTGTACTCCAAAGTTTAGCCGCCTTTGAATAGCGACTTTGATTTGTTTTGCTCGAAAAACCGTTAATTTTTAGCACAGAAAATTCCGGATTTTTTCCATTTGCGTGAATTGAATGCCAAATTGAAAGTTGCCTAAAACTCCACACAAGTCCCGAAAGCAAACTTACAGTGTTCGATTCCTTAGCCTTTGAAAGTCTGATTTTTTGTAGAATTTCCAAAGAAGATTCAAATCTTTGTTTAGGCGATTTTGAAATGTCGCACATTGCATCAAAAAGTGTAAAAGCATTTTCTTCGCGGTTATGCGAAAGAATTTTTTCTACATCAGCGCAATTTATTGTGTGACTTTTGTTAAAAACATAAAAAAATCTTGAACATTCCGTCCGCAAATTTTCTGTATTGTTTTCAACCATTTCAAGAATAAGATCAACTGCATCTTTTTCTATAGAAAATCCATTTTTTCTAAAAAAACTTAAAAGCCACGAAGTTTTTTTGTCTTCGGTCATTCCCCAGAAAATTTTTTTGTGACCAGCCGGAATTAAATTCTCAAGTTTTTTATCTACAGAATTTTCATCAGAAACAAGAATGAAAGTGTTTACGCCAGAAGCGGCTTCCTTGCTTTTTACCCACGAAGAAATCAGGTCAATATCAGCTTTTAATTTTATAGTTTCAGCATTTCTTAAAACAATAAAAAGTGCCGGTGAAAAAAGAGACCCGTTTTGAAGCTGACTTACAACATCTGCAACGCGAACATCCGCAGAAAAATATTTGTATTCATCAACTTTTCCGTTTCGTTTTTTTGCAGCATTACAAATATTTGCAATCGCATCATTTTTTTCGCCAATTTCAGGACCTGTAAAAAGATAAATTTCTGAATCCGCCATAAAACTTTCCTAAGCGTTTTTAGTCAGCACACAAACTACAATTCCAACAATCTGTGATTTTTTGCATTCAAATTCGTTTCCTTCAAAACTCAAAACCCTAAGCAAAGTTTTATCGTTTTCAAAAGAAATAATTTTGCCCGCAAGAAGATTTCCGTCTTTTAGAACTACGATATTTTTTTCAGCAAATTCATAAAGCGAAAAATTTTTACTTTCAAAACTTTCAGCCAAAACTGACTTAAAATCATTCAAAGTAAAATAAAAATAATTTTTGTCTTTTTGAATCACTGGTTCAGAAAAAATAACGTTTCCCACTATATTTTGAGACGAAAGAAGCTCCTCGCCGGAACTTAAATTTTTTGCAAGGCAGGGAATTTTCTTAAAAAACGGAGAAAACGCATAAATATTTGCATCGTGCACAACAGAAATTGACCTGGAATGATTTGCATCCACAGTTAGGTAGCCTTTTTTCTTTAGTGCCAGAATGTGATCCTGAGCCGCTTTTATAGCAACATTAAAATGATTTGCAACTTCGCGCACAGTCGGCGGATAAAGATTTTTGTCAATAAAATCAATTATAAAATCCAAAACTTCTTTTTGCCGTGGAGTAATTTCTGTCATTTTTTTTACCAAGCGCCCACAAAAAAAATCCTCAGTAAAGGGAAAGTTCAAAAATTTTTCCGTTTAAAAAGGATTTTTTATTTTTATTCTTTATTCTTCTTCAAACTTTGATTCAAAAAGATTTTCGATTGTTTGTGCAGCCTGCTGTTCATCTGCACCTTCGCATCTAAGAACCAAAGTTGTATTGTAAGACGCAGCCATAGTAATAACGCCCATAATTGACTTTGCGTTTACCACAGTTGTATCGCGCTCCAAAGTAACTTCGCAGGCAAATTTATTTGCTGTTTGAGCAATCAAAGCTGCTGGGCGAGCGTGAATTCCGGCTCTGTTTCTTACTGTTAAAATTTTTTCAACCACAATATTTCTCCCTAAGTAAAACTAAACAAAAAAAACTTTTTGTATTTAGCGCCCATTAAAGTAGGACACTTTTTTATCCACAAAATTATAATCCTTAATAAGAATCTTCCGGGCTGTAATATGCGTTTTTAGCTTCGCCGGTTTCAATCCATTTAAGCACATTCTGATTAAATTCCTGCGCAGAATTGTAACCCATAGATTTTAAACGCGCATTCATCGCCGCCGCTTCAATAATAATTGGTAAGTTCCGGCCTGGTTTTACAGGAATTTCCAAAAGCGGCAATCTTACTCCAAGAATATCGGCAAATTTAGATTCAGTTCCAAGCCTATCGTAAACTTTATTTTGATCCCAGGCTTCAAGTTTTGCAACAATCTGAACTTCTTTTTGCTCTCGGATTGCACCCACTCCGTAAAGCTGCGCAATATTTATAATTCCAAGACCACGAATTTCCATATGATGACTTATAAGCTTGTTAGCGCCCTGTCCCATAATTGAATTTCCGTTGCAACAGCGCATTTCAACAATATCATCAGCAACAAGCCTGTGACCTCTTTCTACAAGTTCGAGAGCCGTTTCGCTTTTACCAACGCCGCTGTCGCCAATCAGAAGAATTCCGGTTCCGTAAACTTCAACCAAAACTCCGTGAATTGTCTTCTTCTTTGCAAAAAAATTCGAAAGAACCCGCAAAAGTCTAATAGAAAATTCAGTAGATTCAAGACTCGTTTGCAAAACAGGGCAACCAGCAGTTTCTGCAACAGAAAGAAAATAATCATTTGGAAGCATTGACCGTGTAAAAACAACGCACGGAATGTTGTAAGTAAACAATTTGCTTATGTTAGAAAGATTATTTTCCTGGCAAATTTTATTTATGTAGGCAACTTCTCCGCGACCAAAAAGCTGCACCCGCTCAAATGCAAAAGAATCAAAAAATCCAGAAAGCGCAAGCCCCGGGCGGTTAATGTCCGGCACCTTAAGTTCACGCGAAAGTCCGCGCCTACCGGCAATGCACTTAAGACAAAGATCATTTTGCCCCTTAAGGTCCAAATCGAGAAGATCCAGAACTTTTATACCCTTCTCCAACATAAGTCTAGTATACTTAAAAACAGATAATATTTGAATACGTAAATTTTAAAATTTTTATGCAGCTGATAAAATTGCGGTTTTAAAAGATATTTTGGAGCAAATTCTTTTTTTTACGGTGCGCGTTCTTGTAGAAGATATTTGCTTAGCAAAGAAAAGTTGCACTCCGGGAAAAAACGTCTTGTTGGTAACCGCGCGCGCAGCTTACCAATAGGCTGAATT
>CAZXCR010000157.1:0-892 GCA_964639315.1 uncultured Treponema sp.
CGGGAAGCAGGCGTAAGCCTGCGGCATTTGCTCCGAAAAATCCTAATTTTCTGAATAGCCTACTGTAAAGTTAATTGAGTTGCTGAATACTGTGTCGCTAACGCCATTGATTACAAAGTTTACAGTGTAATTGTCTACTGCGGAGGTGTCGCTTGAGTAAGTTTCGTACGCACTTGCAGCAAAGGTTTCTGGCAAGGTAATTGTTACAGTGTAGTACGCTTCTTTTGCTGAATCAGAAACGGTGAATGAAGAATCCACTGCACTTGGAGCGCTAAGACTTGCGGTTATGTATTCATCGCTTGACGAAGTTCCGTTATCTGCTGTAATTCCGGCGGTTAAGGCGGTGTCTGTGCTTGAACTTGGAAGAATAAATGCCTTAGTAAATACGTCCGCTGCATCACTTACAGGATAATTAGTTCCGTCTGAACTTGTTACTTTAAATGTTGCTGTAATTGTGTTTGTGTCGCCAGAAGCCCAGCCAGTTGTTTCTGATGTAGTAAGAGCAAGCGTTTGTGCAGTAGAAGTTTCGGTCGTAGCAGAAGAACTGCCTGTTGTGTAAGAGTAAAGCTGTGCCTTAAGAGTGCTTTCCTTGAACAAAACTGCAATATTTGTAACCTTTGTCCACAGAACAAGGTCGCCATAATTTTTGTCGCCAACTTCAGTTTCTGCAGTTAAGAAAGGTTCTGTACCTGCGCTACTGTCTTTTTTGCTGTATTCCCAAACTGCATCAAGAGCGAAGCGGGCACCAGACAAAGCGCTTATTCCGTAAGTTGGAGCATCAGCAGTAGAATCGTATTTTGAAACGTCCTGAATGTAAGGATTATTATCAATGTAGTTAGTGCCGTTTGCTTTTCCCTTTGGATCTGTGTAAGCATAGTCTACAATCAAAGTG
>CAZXCR010000157.1:902-4998 GCA_964639315.1 uncultured Treponema sp.
GTGTTATAGATATCTGCCGAATCAGCACTCTGCACTCTAATGCCAAAAATTGTGCTTGAATCAGTTCCAGAAGTATAGAAAACGCCGTCCTGGAAAGTAGTAGAACTAGAATCTGTGTAATTTTTGTAAATATCAACATAACTTGGCTCTGCATAAGACCAAGAGCTGCCGTTTATTTTGCTTGACTGCAAGTAAATATTTGCTCCGGCAGTAAACGTAGAAGCGCTTGAAGCTGGCGTCCAGTTAATGTTTGTAAGCCATACGTTCATTTCGTTAGAACTTGCTGCGTTAGTAAACGTAACGTTGTTAGCAAAGTCTACAGTGTTTGAAGAGAACGGATGAATTACAAGATTTAAATCCTGAGCATAGCTGTTTGCGTAAGAAATTGAATCAGCATCGTCTATAGATTTTCCATCAATTACAATGTGCCATTCTGTAGTGCCCAAAGCATAGCCTTTTTCTCGTGCTTCCTGAATTGCTTTTATTGCGTCGCTTAAAGTGTCAAATGGATAGTGAATTGAACCAAGTTCTGTTGTGCTAGAATGACTAAGAGAATTTGTGCCAGTAGCGCTAGTTGCATTTGTTACGTAGAATACAGTGCGGTAAGCATTTTTAATCATAGATTCTGTTATGTTATAAGCTTTTACACTTGCTGTACTTGAACTGTTTATAACGTTAGCCAATGTTACAGTTGTAGCATCTGCATCAGCACCTGTGTTGCTTGCGCTAGTGCCAGCTGAATAAACTTCTGTATAAGATGAATTGAAGGAAGTTAAGCCGCTTGTATAGTAAGAGCTGTTTCCGTAAAGAGTTGAGGTTTGACCTTTCCAAACAGTAAGAGTGTCTGGAATTGTGTAAATATCATCATAGGAACCTGAAGCATCCTTTGCATAAAAAATTAAGAAAGTGCTGTATTTTCCAGAAGGAACTCCAGTAAGATAAAATGCAGTATTTAAGTCAGCACCAGAAATAGAATTAATGTCAACTGAATATTCGCTAGTACCCACAAGACGGAATTCTACCTTGTCAACAACATAGTTAGTTCCAACCGAAGTGCCTAAATCAACAGTTTTTTCAAGATTTACTGGAACTAAAACATTACCAGTTCCTTTTGAAGAAGAAGTCGTGTTGATTTTTATTGAACTTGCCTCAGTTGAACCAGCTGTAATTGTTCCAGCAGCAACGTCAGCTTCAGCCTTATAAATTTTTATGCTTCCCGCAGATTCTACAATTTTGTAGTAAGCAGTTCCCGAAACAACCGCCAGAGAAGAAAGTTCTTTTGTAAGAAGTTCACGGCAGGCATAGTGGATACTTTTGTTGCTGTCTACGCTAAGTGCAGAAGAAGCAGTTGTTATTTTTCCAGTTAAATCAGTGTCGCCTGTGCGCGAAGTATAAATTGTATCGCCAGTAACATCTTCGCCAAACAAAGAAGTGCTTATATCAGCAGGTTTTTGCTGAGTACCGTAAGTTGTAAATGCGTAAGTTTCGCCAACTTTTAATACAAGAGTAATTCCGCTCATAACATTCGTTTCTGTTGCGTAGTAAGGTTCAATTACAACAGTATCCTGAGTGTTTGCAGCTTCCTGACTTTGATCACTGTCGCCTTCCACAGAAACATCTGAATAAGAAGAATCAGTAAGTGAAGAAACAGTGGAATCTGCTGCGTATATTTTAGTACTTCCAGCAACACTAAAATAAAGTTCCACGTCCTGAGGTAAAAGGGTACGGCTGTTTTTAACAATGCTGGAATCCGCTTTTGGACTAAAACTAACGGTTACATAACGACCAGCTCCGGCAACTGCGTTTGGGTCGTCTTCGCTAAGTTCGTAAACTGAATTAATAACAATTGCCTGCGTGTCGGCCTTGTTGACCGGTTCCTGAGCGCTAGAAAGTTGTGATTCGCATGCACAAAAGCAAAAGCAAATCAAACTTGCAAAAAACGCTGCAAAAACAAAAGACTTTTTCATAGATCCTCCAAGAGAGAGTTTTTGCCCCCCCCGAACATAAAGGGTATTTTAAGATAATATAAGAGAAAAAACAACAAAGTTTACTCCCGAAAATTTCCAAAGTAAATTTTTTAGTGATTTTTTAAGATTTTTGGAGCAAATTCTTTTTACTTAGAGCGGGCGCGTTCTTGTAGAAGAATTTCTCTTAGCAAAGAAAAATTTCGTTTCGAAAGAAAATGTTTCGTTAGTAAGCGCACACGCCCGCAAATTCCGCACAAGTTCCCGCTTTCCGCGGTTTCATTCAAAACCTGCGGTTTTGAACGCTACGCGCCGCTACAATCGGGGCTAGGTTTGGCTCGTTTTTTTGCGTTAAGAAAATAAATTCTTATCAAGAAGACCGCGAGTTTATCGCGCGTCAAAATCATCTAAAAAAAATAAAAATCTTGAATTTGCTTTACATCTTGATTAAAATATATGTGTTTCAAAAGAAACGAAAATACTATATTAGAGGTGTTTTTATGAAAAAGAGACTTTTAGCTGTTGTTGCAGCATTGTTCGTAGCTGGTGCTTCAAGTGCATTCGCTTCTGCTGCTTTGGGTGCTCAGGGTGGCGTTGTTGTAGGCGGCGGTGCAGGTAACGGAGCTATTACATTTAAACTTAGCGATGTTCCATGTGTATTTGCATTAGATGCAGTTTTTGGAGGATCTTACCTTAGCGTTGGTCTTACAGCTGACTGGTGGATTGCAAATCCAAAAATCGACGGAACTTGGGGTTACTACTATGGTGTTGGTTTAGCAGGTGCTGTTGACCTTGCAAGTGGCGAAAACTATTCATTCGCACAGGTTGCTGTTGGACCACGCGCATTTGTAGGTACAAACGTATTCATCTTGGATGGATTCCTTGAACTTTATGCACAGGTTGCTTACCAGCCAATGGCTTATTTTGGCGGTTCAAATTCTTCTGTTAATTTTGGCTGGCTTTCTTTCCCAGTTAACGCAGGATTTAGAGTTTGGTTCTAAAAAATTAATAAAAAGCTTATTAACTTGTAAAGGTTAAGAGTTTTTGTTAAAAAAGGCTTTCTGTATTTTGCAGAAAGTCTTTTTTTTTGTTTTTTTGGGCGAAGTTCCACTGGTAATCGTCCTAAAGCAAAGACCCGGTGGTTGAGACTGTCGAAACTATCAAATACTAACAAAGGTTTTGTGCGTTAAGAAAATAAATTCTTAGCAAAAAAATCCGCGAGTTTTCGCAAGAAAACTCGTAAAGCAGGCGAAGCCTGCGAGTCATCCTGCCGCAGTGTACTGTTTTACCTTCAGTTTTCTTCTCGTATCATTTTATTCAGCGTGTTAAGGACTCTTTTTTTATCTGCGCTCCATTTTGGTTCAACAAGAATTTTTTTAGGACCGTCGCCTGTCATACGGTGGATTACAGTTTGCGGAGGAAGAAGTTTTAGACAGTCCACTACTAAACGGCAGTATTCTTCAAGACTAAAAATCTTAAAAGGCTTTTCTCTGTACATTTGTGCAAGCTCTGTTCCTTCAAGAATATGCAAAAGCTGAAGTTTTATTCCGTCAAGAACTGGGGTCAAACTTGCAAGATATTTTACACTCTGCTTCATTTCTGCTTCAGATTCGCCTGGTAAACCTAAAATTACGTGTGCAATTACACAAATTCCCTTTTCCTTTAGTTTTGCGTAGATTTTTTCAAAGACTTCAAGTGAAAATTTTGTGTTTAACAAAAGATGTGTTTTTTGATGCACCGTCTGAAATCCCAGTTCAATCCACACAGGCTTTTTTTTATTCAGTTCAGAAAGAAAATCAATCATTTCGTTACTAAGACAGTCTGCACGGGTGGCAATGGAAAGTGCTGCAATTTCAGTAAATTCAAGGGTCTTTTTAAAAAGTGATTTTAATTTTTCCTGATTTCCATAAGTGTTTGTAAAAGACTGAAAATAGGCAATGTATTTGCGGTTTTCGCTGCTGATTTTTTTAGGAAATTTTTTGTCTACAAGAAGTTTTGCTTTTTTTATCTGATTTTCCAGACTGTCAAAAGATGAAGCAAAATCACCACTTCCGCCTTCCGAACAAAAAGCACACCCTCCGTAAGAAAAAGTGCCGTCGCGATTAGGGCAAGTGGCGCCTGTAGAAAGCGAA
>CAZXCR010000158.1:0-4981 GCA_964639315.1 uncultured Treponema sp.
TTTTCCTACATCTTTTTGTAAATTTTATTTAAACTCGAAATTCAGCCTAGTAAAAAAATGCTTTCTTAACCGCACACCTAGCGCGCGCGGAATGTCGCAGATATTTTGTTAACCGCAAGAATTTTTTTGTTAATTAAAAATCATTTTCTTAAGCAACCCGACCGAGTTACCACCGAAATCTTCAGTAAAAAAAAAGCCCAATTTCTTAACAAAAAAAAACTGCGAGTTTGTCGCTTGCGACAAACTCGTTAGCAAGCGTAAGCTTGCGACTTTTTGCGGAAGCATATTCGGTTCTTGTGTAATGCATCGCGCCCCGAAATCCAACTCACTTTGAAATCTTAAAAAAATTTTGGGCGGTAAAAAAACTTAGCCCGGCGTGGAAGGGTTGCCGCAGGCAAGTGTTTTTGCGGAAGCAAAAATACCGGAGCGAAAAGCGCAGCCCTGGAAGGCCGGTCGTAAGCAAAAAAGTATGCTCCAAAAACAAATTTTCTAAACAAAAACTCACAGAATTCCGAAGATAAAAATATGAAATTCTCTAAAATCAAGAACTTTTTGCTTTGTGCAGCTTTTTTATTTTCCGGCGTTACCTTTGCCGCAGAAAGTAGCGAAATTCCTTCTTTAACTGACGAAGAAGCCTTTATTGCTGACCTTGCAACTCAAATAAATCAAGTTAAAGAACCTTTTATAAAAGGCGACTACGTTGTTTTTACCGCAGATAAATCTGCCCGCCACGTGGGAATTGCGTTCGACTTTGAAAATTTTAAAACGATTCACTCTTTTTCGCTAAGAAAAATTTTCGATTTTGAAGGAAATGTTACAGATTCACTTTATTTTTACGTTCAGAAACTGCCTAAAAATGTTCAGCAAATAAATTATCGCCTTGTAATCGACGGGCTTTGGACCTTAGACCCGCAAAATTCAAATACAGTTTACAGTAGCGAAACAAAACTTTTAATGTCGCATTTTGATGCAAGCCGCGAAATTCCAAAAGCTACAGAAGAAATTCCTTTGGGAATCGTGCGCTTTGTTTACCAGGGAAATCCGGGCGAAGAAGTGCGCTTAGGCGGAAGTTTTACCAACTGGGACAGTTACATTTACTGGATGAACGAAGTTTCGCCGGGACTTTACCTATGCGAACTGCCGCTTCCGCCGGGAACCTACGAATACGCATTTTTCATCGGAATTCTTTCTTATCCAGACAAGTCAAATCCGCAAAAAACCTACACTGCCGACGGTAAAGTTGCCTCGCTTCTGGTCGTAAACTGAAATTTTTATTTTTTTTATTTTTTTCTGGAGCAAATTTTTTTTCCTCAAGCGCGCCACGCAGACTTCGCCTGCGTGCCGAATTTTTTTAGGAATCCGCTGTTCATCGCAAGCTTACGGTTACGTATGCTCACATTCGTGAAGCAAGCGCAATCCTGCAACTCACCCCAGTGTATTTTTTTTAAAAATGAAATCCCTTTGGTAACTTCATATTCTGTAACTGACTCATGTCCATTCCGCCAAGCTGCTGCATCATTTTTGACTGCATTCCGCGGTTACGGCTTAGTTTTTTCATGGTCAGTTTTGTTTTTTCAAACTGCTTAATCAGCTTGTTTACTTCTTGAACTGAAGTTCCGCTGCCCTTAGCAATTCTTTTTCTTCTGGCAGGGCCTATAATCAGATGGTTGGCTCTTTCTTTTGCGGTCATACTCTGAATAATTGCCTTTTGATGCTTTAATCCAGCCTTATCAATCTGGCTTTCGTCAATCTGACCGGCAAGTCCCGGCATCATATCTAAAATTTGGCTTACACTACCCATTTTTTCCACTGACTGCAACTGGTCAAGCATATCCTGGAGCGTAAATTCGTTGCGCTGCATTTTTTTCTGCAAACGGAGGGCTTCTTCCTGGTCCACAGTTTCCTGAGCTTTTTCAACTAAAGAAACCACGTCGCCCATGCCAAGAATTCGGCTTGCAATTCTGTCTGGATGGAAAGGTTCCAAATCTTCAGTTTTTTCACCAGTACCAATGTAAAGAATTGGTTTTCCGGTAATCGTCTTTAACGAAAGGGCTGCACCACCACGCGCATCAGAATCAAATTTTGTAAGAATTACGCCAGTAAGTCCCAGCTGCTCGTCAAAACTTTTTGCAATGTCAACTGCATTCTGACCCGTCATTGAATCAGCAACTAAAATCACTTCATCAGGCTTTAATGCTTTTTTAAGGTCGCACAGTTCCGCCATCATTCCTTCGTCAATCTGAAGGCGTCCGGCAGTATCCAAAATTACAGTGTCAAAACCATTTTTCTTAGCGTGACGCATTGCATTTTCAGCAACTTTTACGGCATTTTTAGCACCGTCTTCCTTGTAAACTTCCACGCCAATTTTTTCACCAAGCACGCAAAGCTGTTCAACTGCAGCCGGCCGCACCAAGTCGCAGGCAACAAGAAGAGGCTTTCTTCCGTCTTTTTTTAAGCGAAATGCAAGTTTATGAGCCGCAGTAGTTTTTCCAGCACCCTGAAGTCCCAAAAGAAGAATTACGCTCTGAGTGTCTGGACCTTTTAGCGCAAGGTCAGTTTTTTTGTCTCCGAGCATAGAAACAATTCTGTCGTAAATAATTTTTACAAATTGCTGCCCCGGATTTACTGATTTTAGAACTTTTTCGCCCTTAGCTTCTTCGATTGTAGCATTTACAAAGCGACGCACAACCCTTAAGTTTACGTCGGCTTCGAGCAGCGCCATTTTTATTTGTTCAACAGTTTCTTCAATATTTTTTTCAGTGATTTTATTGTTTCCGCTGATTGTGCGGATAATGGAACTGAAGGTTCCTGTAATTTTTTCAAGCATTTTCTATTCCTTTAGTTTATTTTTTTATTTTGCTGACCTGATATTCGTCCTCGAAAAATCATTTCATATTGTCGCGATTTATAAGGGCTTCAAGACATTCCTGAGGAGTCATTTCTTTGTTAAGAATTTTATAAAGCGCATCACACACAGGCAGGCGAAGATTTTTTGCAAGTGCAATCTGATGCACGTACTTGCAGGCAATGGCACCTTCTGGCAAATAGCCTACGATTTTTACGTTCGCAATTAAATCATCAAGGTCTTTAAAACGACTGAGCATATCAGTTTTTATTAAATCCTGACCAAATCTTCTGTTGCGGCCATATTTTGATTTACAAGTAACGTCAAGGTCGCCTACTCCGCTGATTGAAGTAAAGGTACGCGGCTCTTTTGAACCCATTGCAAATCCGATTGTTTGAATTTCGTTAAGACCGGCTGCCATTAAAAGACTTTCTGTATTGTCGCCAAAAATATCGCTGGTTTCAGAAAGTGCGTCCATCATTCCGTAAACATTCGCAATTACATTTTTTACGGCTGCACAAACCTGCACTCCAATTGTATCAAAACTTGCATAAGCCATAATTCCGCGGCTGGTACGCAGAAGATCCCGCATTTTTACAGCATTTCTGTGATGATTGCTTGCGGTAACAAGACCTGTAATTTTTCCCATGGCAACTTCTTCTGCATGACTTGGGCCTGCAATGTAAACTGTGGCGTCCTTGTAGCATTCAGGAAGTGCACTTTCCATAGTTTCAAGAACAAAATGTGGAAGTTCGCCGTCTTTTGCAGGAACAAATCCCTTTGTAAGCGCACCGATTATTGTTTTTCCACTCTGAATGTCTGGAACATCTGCAAATTTACTGATTGTAGACGCAAGGTAAAGCGAAGGACTTCCCATAATCAGAAAATCTTTTCCCGAAGCAACGGCCCTTATGTCTGAAGATGCCTTAAGATTTTTTTCCAGCGGATAGCCCGGAAGAAAGCGGCGGTTTTCGTGTTCATTATTGATTGAATCCACTACATCACTTTCCATTGCCCAGAGTTCCACATTGTTTTCTCCGCGAGCAAGAGCAGTTCCAAGTGCAGTTCCCCACGCACCGGCTCCTATGATTCCAATATTAAATTTTTCCATTTTCTTTACACTCCGTAAAAGTTCACCCAGCACAAAACGCTCATCAACTGATAATTTTTTCGCCAGATTTCAACGTTCAATTTTAGCCTAGTGAACACCTATTTTCAATAAGATGACCTGTAAAAAGTACAAGAGCTGTGATTGAAGGGGAAGTGATGTTTTGCATCTTTGAAGGGGAGGTGATGTTTTGCTTTCAAATAAAATAAAATTGGAAGCAAAACTCATTAGTGAGTGAAACGAACGGTTCTCCCCTTGCGCTCCAGCCACGAAACGTGTCTTCCGCTATCCTCTCTGCGGGGACACCCCGCAACGCCCCGCGAGTTTTCGACAAGTTCAATCGTCGCTACAAGTTCGCAACGCCCCGGCAACTTCGACAAATTCCTCACGGCAAAAAAAAAGGCGCTTCGCAAATGGAAGCGTCTTAATTAAAAGGCATCTGGTAAAAAAGAATTAGTACCAGTGCTGGCAACTGTCGTTCCAGTCAACAATTTCGCTTTCTTTGAACCACAGTGCAATTTCACGTTCAGCACTTTCGTCACTGTCTGAAGCGTGAATAATGTTGTGTGCAGTGTGTGAACAGTAATCTCCGCGGATTGTTCCAGGAGCAGCTTCTGAAGGCTTTGTAGAGCCGCAAAGTTTTCTTACTAAAGTAACGCAGTCATCAGCCTGCAAAACCATTGCAATAACAGGACCGCTTGTAATGTAATCTACAAGTTCAGTGTAAAACGGTTTTCCCTTGTGCTCAGCATAATGCTCTTCTGCAATTTCTCTGCTTACAGTAAGCATCTTTAATCCAACAATTCTTAATCCTTTCTTTTCGAGGCGCTCAATTACCTCGCCAACCAAACGGCGATTCACAACGCCTGGTTTTAACATAGCAAAACATCTCGTACTCATAGCGGGAACTTTAGCAAAACTCAGCGGTTTTGTAAAGAGAAGCGGGATTATCGCAAGCTTGCGCTTGCTTCTCGAGTTTCGCAAGCAAAACTCGTGGAATTGTTTTGTTAAGAAATTGATTTTTGAGG
>CAZXCR010000159.1:0-4965 GCA_964639315.1 uncultured Treponema sp.
GCGCGAAGCGTTCAAAACCGCAGGTTTTGAATGGAACCGCGGAAAGCGGGTTTTGTAATAAAATTTACAGTCGAGCGCACAGTGTGTGCGAGAGAAAAAATTTATTTTGAGGAAAAAAATTCGCTCCAAGTAAGTAAAATTTGCAACAAATTCGAATTTTGGTCTAATTAGTTTTTTTATAAAAAATCTTTTTTTCAGTTCAGGAAAATCTATGAAAATTCCAGCATTTATAAAGCCCGGAGACACAATCGCAATTACAGCGCCTTCTTTTGGTGCAACAACGGAACCTTATATTTCACGCTTTAAAGAGGCTGTAAGTCGCTTTGAAAAAAGAGGATACAAGGTAAAAATAGGGCAGACCTGCTTTCTTGACGATGGAAAAGGAATCAGTACAAAACCGCAAACTTGCGCTAGGGAACTTGAGGAATTCTACGAAGATTCTTCGGTAAAGGCAATAATTTCGTGCGGCGGCGGTGAAATGATGTGTGAAACTGTTGGCTTTGTGAATTTTGAAAAATTAAAATCTGCTAAGCCAAAATGGTTTCTTGGATATTCTGATAATTCGAATTTTATTTTCCCGCTAGAAACTTTGCTTGATACCGCAGCAATTTACGGTTCTTGCATAAGTGGCTTTGGGAAACCTTGGGAACTGCCCGAAAAATATACAATTGATTTACTCGAAGGAAAAAATTTTACAGTCCGTGGATTTGATAAATTTCAGTCTCCAGAAGCAGGAACTGAAGCAAAAAATGCTGATCCGTTTTCAAAATATGTTTTGACCGATGAAAAGCATCTTAAAAATTTTTTGTGCTCTGACGGAATTGCAAAAGAAAGTCTTTCAGAAATAAAGATGAGCGGAACTCTTTGCGGTGGCTGTCTTGATGTGCTTGAAAATTTGTGCGGAACAAAATTAGATGGTTCAGCGCAATTCAATGAAAAATACAAAAATGTAATTTGGGTTCTTGAAGCCTGCGATTACAATCCTATGGATATAAGGCGTGCTTTATGGCATCTTGACCAATGCACGTGGTTCAAAAATGCAAGTGGATTTGTTATTGGACGACCCTTGTCTGCGTGGAAACAGGAAATGATGGGCGTTGACCAATACAATGCAGTTACAGACATACTCGAAAAGTACAAGGTGCCCATAATTATGGATGCTGACATTGGACATATAAGTCCCACAGTTCCGCTTGTTATGGGCGCAGATGCTGAAGTTTTTGCACACAAAGATGAATTTTCTGTAAAAATGGCGCTTTAGAATTTCAATCAAACTCTAAAATTTGCAATTTTTCACCAGTTGCCCTCACTTTAAACTGATTTTCCATGCCTTATGGATTTTAGAATTTCTGTAGTCCAAAGGAATTGTTTTTTGTGTAATTTCTTCAATATTTATTTTGCTCAAATCAAATTTTTTAGAAAGTTCTTCTTCCCTAAAATTCAGGCGGCGGCTGTTTGTGCTAAAATATAAAATTCCCTTCGGAGTTAAAAGATTCAGGCACTTTGCTACAAGATCGCTCCAGTCCCGGTTGATGTCGAGGGTGGTTTTTGTTCGTTTTGAATTGCTGAACGTAGGCGGATCAAGAATTATAATGTCGAAAAGATTAGATTTATTGCTTTTTGCGGATTCTTCGTTCATCTGACTTAAAAATTCACTAGCGTTCTGTCTTACAAAAAAATATTTGTTTTCGTCGCAGAAGTCATTAAGAAGCATATTTTCTTTTGCCCATTCAAGATAAGTATTGCTTAAATCAACACTTGTAATTTTTTTTGCGTTTCCCTGGGCTGCGTAAACCGAAAAACTTCCTGTGTAACAAAAAAGATTTAAAACTGATTTTCCTGAACACGAGTTGCGTACAAAATCGCGGAGCGGCCTGTGATCAAAAAAAAGTCCCGTATCAATATAATCAGAAAGATTTATCTTAAAAATTTGCCCTTGTTCCTGAACAATTCCTTCAATCTTTTTTTCACTTTTAATTTTTTTATACTGATTTCTTGCAGCTTCTTCTTTTGCACTTTGCTTTCTTCTGGTCTTTAAAATTATGTTTTCTTGTGGCAAATCTAATGTTTTTGCAGCAGCTTTTTTCATTTCAAAAAGCCATTCCTCTTCAGCAGCTTCGTCTTTTTCGTAAGGGCGTTCGTACAAATAAATGTGTAAGAAACTGCGCCTTTTTTCATCAGCAAGAATTTCTTTTGCAAGCGGGGAATTTGACGAAATTGCGGCGTTTTCTTCCTTTAGAAATTCTGCCACTTCCATTTTTCCATGAATATGGTCTGGTAAAAAAGTGTAAAGATCTGCTGCCAAAGGAATTTCCGGAATGTCCCTGTCGTAAAGTCTGTAGCATGTGATGCGGTTTTTTCTGGCCCATTTTTTTAGCTGCCGGTAATTTTTTGCAAGTCGATTTGAAAAAAGTTCTGCCTGGTAATTATTTTTCTCTGAAATTGTCATAACTGTGCTTACTATACTTTAATTGATAAAAATTGTAAAATCACCGCACCTATCTGTGAAGGATTTTTGAAACAAGGCTTTTTTACGCTGAATTTCACAAAGTTTTTCTAAGACCGTTTTTATTATGACGGTCATCAGCTTATTTTTTTGGAATTTGCAATGAAATTTACAGAATTTAATTTAAATGAAATGCTTCAGAAGGGAATTGAAAGTGCCGGATATGTTGACTGTACTCCGGTTCAAGAGCAGGTTCTTAAACTTTCCCTTGAGGACAAAAAAGATCTTTATGTTCAGTCTCAGACTGGAACTGGAAAAACCTGCGCTTTTTTAACGCCCGTTATTAATCAGCTTTTGGAAAATAAAACTGAAACTGCAAAAAAAGCATTGATTATGGTTCCTACTCGCGAACTTGCGGTTCAGGTTCAGGAAGAAGCAGAAAAATTGTGTCAGTTTACTTCGCTAAAATGCTCTAGTTTTTACGGCGGAGTTGGCTACGATAAGCAGGTTGCGGCTTTAAAACGTGGAGTTGACATTATGATTGGAACTCCGGGTCGCGTGATTGATCTTTATGAGGGCAATCAGATGAAATTTGATGAAGTTGCCTTCCTTGTTGTTGATGAAGCGGACCGAATGTTTGACATGGGATTTTATCCTGAATTAAGGACTTTGATAAAAGTTCTGCCGGGCTGTGAAAAAAGACAGACCATGCTTTTTAGTGCAACGCTGAATTCTTACGTAAAAAATCTTGCTTGGGAATACACTAGAAATCCTGCTGAAATAACAATCGAAACTGAAAATATTACAGCAGATGACATTGAACAGGAACTTTTGCATGTTTCAAGTGATGATAAAATGCGTCTTCTTGTTGGAATTTTGAAAAAGGAGCTTCCTGAAAGCCTGATTATCTTTTGCAACACAAAAAAAACTTGTGAAATCGTATCAAAGCGTCTTGGAATGAACGGAATTTCAAGTGAATACATAATTGGTGATTTGCCGCAGAAAAAACGTCTTGCAATTATGCAGGATTTTAAGGACGGTAAGGTAAAGTGCCTTGTTGCTACTGATGTTGCTGCCCGCGGAATTGACGTAAATGATTTGGCAATGGTAATAAATTATGACTTACCTAACGAAGCTGAAAATTACGTGCATAGAATCGGTCGTACTGCCAGAGCCGGAAAGTCTGGAAAGGCATATACTTTCTGCAGTGAACAGGATGTTTATTCTTTGCCGGCAATTGAACGCTACATTGGAAAATCAATTCCAGCCCGTGTAGCCGAAGAAGCTCTTATGGCAGAAGATAAAAGTAAGGGCGTTTACATAAAACTTGATTCTTACCATGAAGATTACAAGGATAAAAGTGACTACGGCCGCAAAAAGCAGAGTGAATACGAAAAAAGAAATTCTTCTCGCTCTAAATTCAGAAAATCTGGTGAACGTGGAAACGGCCGCTATTCTTCAAAAAATGAAAGCGCAAAGTCTGAATACAAAAGAGACCGCCGCGTATTCAATAAATCTGAAGAAGAAATGCTTTCTAAAATGTCTACTGATGAACGCATGAAATTTTACAAAGAGCGTTATTCTGCAGCTTCGAAGTCTTCAGCTTCAGTTTCAAATTCTTCTACTTCAAAGTCTGCTTCAAAGAAATCCGGAAATTTCAATAAAAAAGCTCCTGGAACTTCAGCGAAAAATTCAAAGGCTAAGAACTACAGAAAATCTTCAAATCCTGTAAAAACCAACGCAAAACATTCTTCACAGAAATCAGTGCAGAAGACCCCTGCAAAAACTGGCTTGCTTGGAAAATTAAAGTCATTCTTTTTGGGACGCCGCTAAAAAAATAAAAATATCTAAAATGCAGATTTAAATTTTCTGCATAACTTTAAGGAATTTAAAATGATTACAGTTTCAGATTTAAGTTTAAGATTCAGTGAAAAGCCTTTGTTTAAGGACGTAAACCTTAAATTTATGAAGGGCAATTGTTATGGCATTATTGGTGCGAACGGAGCCGGAAAATCTACTTTTTTAAAGGTTTTGTCTGGTGAACTTGACCACGATTCAGGTCAGATTTCAATTACTCCGGGGGAACGTCTTGCGGTTTTGAGTCAGGACCACTTCAAGTACGATAAATTTTCAGTAAAAGAAACCGTTATGATGGGATTTCCGAAACTTTATGAAATCAGCAAAGAAAAAGATGCAATTTATGAAAAAACTGATTTTACGGAAGAAGATGGAAACCGCGCAGCAGAACTTGAAGCAGAATTTGGCGAACTTGGCGGATACGAGTCAGAAAATCAGATTGAGCAGATGCTTTCGGGACTTGGTCTTGAGGAAGAAAATCACGACAAAATGATGAGCGACTTGGATGAAAGTCAGAAAATTCGCGTTCTTTTGGCACAGGCACTTTTTGGAAATCCAGATTATCTTATTCTTGATGAACCTACGAACGGTCTTGATCTTGAATCAATCAGTTGGCTTGAAGACTTTTTAATCAACTTTGAAAACTGCATGATTGTTGTTTC
>CAZXCR010000160.1:0-4952 GCA_964639315.1 uncultured Treponema sp.
CCCGCCGCAAAAAGATGATTTGTATCTCCCAAACTTTGAATTCTCCACGCAACTTCGCCTGGAATTCTTTCCTGCGCCCCCACAATCGTAACGGAACTTGGCGCAACAAAAAATTCCTGCCACAACTGCACAGGACTTATTCCCGTAAGATGAGAAATCATTGCGAACATAACTCCAAGATGGCAAACAAAAACAATATTTTTTTTATCCAAATCTTCTTGGCTTGCCTTCCCGTGCGTATCAATTTTTGCATCTTCAACAGTTAAGTGAGGAAAACAGTTGTAAACAGGCGTTTTTTCATCAATTCTGTTGTAATCATAGGATTCAAGAATTTCATCAAGACCAGCACAAACCTGATTGTAATAAAATTCAATTCCGGCATTTTTTAAAGACTTATTCTGATAAAATTTATTTATGTCAGAAAATTTTTTATCAGAAAAATAATCTTTTGGAAGCCAGTCCCATGCAATGCGGTCTTTTTTGGTTTTAGAATCTTTTACAGGATAATTAAATTCCCTAAGCCAATTTAAAGTTGTTGAAGGAACATTAACTTTTTTTTGAATCGCCTCCGCAGTTTTTTGAGCACGGCCCATTGGCGAAACATAAAGATGCTCAAGATTCTGCCATTTTGCAGCACGCAAAGCCAAAAGTTCAGCTTCTTTAAATCCTTTTTCAGTTAAAGAATCATTTTTATAATCTGGGTCAGCATGCCGAATAAAAATCAAATGCATAATTTTCTCCAAATAAAACGGTATTTTTTTATAGGGTAAATTTCGAGTTTTAATCAAAAATTTACAAAAAAGGTGTAGAAAAATGCAAGCCCCGGTGGTTGAACCTGTCGAAACCACCATTTGTAAGTAAGTCGCTTGATTTCGACTCTCTCAATCGGCGCTTAGATGATTAATTACAAAACTCGAATTTTTTCCAATATAAATTTCTGTCAGCCTTCGAGCATTGTTCCGCGGAAGGTGTTGCCGCTTAAAGAATCAATTCTTACCTTTACAAAAGTTCCAATTCTGGATTTTGGCGCAAGAAAGGCAACGCGCTCATTTTGTTCAGTTTTGCCCAAAAGTTCATTTTTATTGTCGCGACTTATGATGTCAGCAAGAACTGTAATTTCTTTTCCCACGCGCTTAGTCATTACTTCATTTTGAATTTGAAGCTGACGGTCAATTATTTTTTGCAACCGCTGTTTTTTAATTTTTTCATCAATCTGATTTTCCATTTTTGCAGCCGGAGTTCCTTCACGCGGATTGTAATAATACATAAAGGCACTTTCGTATTTTACTTCGTCCATAAGCGTTAAAACTTCTTCAAACTGCGCTTCAGTTTCCCCAGGAAAACCAATCATAATATCCGTTGAAAATTCCACGTCAGGCACACGATTTTTCAGTTTTTTTACAAGTTCCAAATAACTTTCCCTCGTGTACTTTCTGTTCATTCTTTTTAAAATTTCATTTGAACCGTGCTGAACCGCAATGTGAAGTCCCTTGCAAATATGCGGATTTGTAGCAATTTCATCAATCAATTCATCACTAAAATCTTTTGGATTGCTTGATTCAAAACGAATCCACTTTATTGAAGAAGAATTTTTGTCAATAAACTCGCCTATTTTGTGCAGCAACTTTGGAAAATTCGTATTTCCGCTTTGATAAGAATTTACATTCTGACCCAAAAGCGTAATTTCCCTCACTCCGCGCTTTGAAAGAATTTCAAGTTCGTGAAAAATTTCTTCTTCCGGACGAGACACTTCCCTTCCACGCACATAAGGCACAATGCAGTAAGTACAAAAATTGTTGCATCCGTGCATAATCGGCACAAAGGTAGAAAACGCGCCTTCCTCGTAAGAAGTTTCGGCAAAGGTGTAAACTGGTTCTTCGTCAATTTGAACCGGCTTTCGGTTTTCTTCTACGGCAGTAATTATGTCTCCAAATTTATTTTTTGCATAAGTTCCCACAACGTAATCCACGCAAGGCCAGTCTTTTTTTAAACTGTTTAAAAGGCGCTCGGCCATGCAGCCCATTACAATCAAAGTAAGCGGAACCCTGCCGTTTTTTTCTACAAATTCTACGGCTTTTTTCATTTCGTCACTTTTGATTTTTGCGTCTTTTTCCTGATTGCGCACTTTTTTTAGCCCAGTGTAAAATCCTAAACGACCAAAAATTCTTGTTTCGGCAGTGGCGCGCACAGAACAGGTATTTATTACCACCAAATCTGAACTTTCGGCGTTTTCTGCTTTTTTCCATCCTCTGGAAATTAAAATTTGCTCTACGGCAGCAGATTCAGCAATATTCATTTCGCAACCGTAAGTTTCAAAAAAATATGTCATAGTCTTTAAATTCTCCAAAAAATTTATTTTTGATTGTATTCGGCACAGGCATAGGCATTATGATTGTGAATTGATTCAAAATTTTCACATTCCACGCTAAAAGAAGCAAACGGTTTTTCACTGCCACCAAAATTTTTTAACGCTGAATAAACTTCCCGCACAACGTCTTCTACAAAACGCGGATTATCGTAGGCACGCTCTGTTACAAATTTTTCGTCCGGACGCTTTAAAATGCTGTACAAACCGCTTGAAGCGCAGCCTTCCACAAGTTCAATTATATCTTCAATCCAGAAAAAACTTGTATTCTGAAGTTTTACGGTAACAATTCCACGCTGATTGTGAGCACCATAATCGCTTATTGCTTTTGAACACGGACAAACGGTTGTTACAGGAATTTTTATTCTAACAAAGAAATTTTCTGCTTTTTGTTCTGAACCGTCGTCTTCTTTTTTTACACTCACTTCGCCTTCGTAAGTGCAAGTATAGCTCATTATGCTTTCTGAATTTGAAACCGGTGCTTTTTTTGACATAAAAAATGGAAAAGTCATACTTCCAAATGCACGTTCTGCATCCAGCGACTTACGGATTTCGTCAAGCATTTCAAGAAATTTTTTCATTTCAAGATTTTGATGATACCGATGAAAAATTTCTATAAAGCGCGACATATGAGTTCCCTTGTAATTGTGGGGAAGATTTACGTAAAGATTTACGCTGGCAGTAGTCTGCTGACTTTTTTTGAATTTATCCAGAACTGTAACCGGATATTTTAAATCCTTTATGCCCACCTTTTGCAAAGGAATTTCGCGCGTATCCTGAGTATTCTGAATATCAATCATAAATTTTCTGCAGCTTCCAGAGTATTGTAAATAAGCATTGCTATTGTCATTGGACCTACTCCGCCCGGAACTGGTGTAATGTAAGAAGCTTTTTTACTTACTTCTGCAAAGTCAACATCTCCTTCAAGATGGAATCCGCTTTTTTTTGTTGCGTCAGGAATTCTGTTAACGCCAACGTCAATTACAACCGCGCCGTCTTTTACCATATCAGCAGTAACTGTGTGCGCTCGCCCAACTGCGGCAATCAAGATATCCGCCTGTCTTGTAATTTCTGGCAAATTTTTTGTTCCCGTATGGCAAATTGTTACGGTACAGTTTACGTCTTTTCTGGAAAGCAAAAGCGCAAGAGGTTTTCCTACAATATTTGAACGGCCTATAATGACCGCGTGTTTTCCGCTTGTTTCAATTCCCATTTTCTGAAGAAGAACTAAAATTCCGTGTGGGGTGCAAGGCAAAAAGGACTTTCTTCCAATCAGCAAATTTCCTGCATTTACAGGAGTAAAACCGTCAACATCTTTTTCAGCACAAATTGCATTTATAACTTTTTCTTCACTAATGTGACGCGGAAGTGGCAGCTGAACTAAAATTCCATGTACCGAAGAATCTGCATTCAATTCTTCTATTTTAGAAAGCAACTCTTCTTCGCTCGTATTTTCGTCCATTTCAATACTGCGGTCAGCCATGCCAGCAGCCGCAAGTGCCTTTCTTTTCCCGGTAACATAACTTACGCTCGCCGGATTTTTTCCCACCAGAATAACTGCCAAGCAGGGAACAATTCCTTTTTCTTTTAAAGCTGCAACTTTTTTAGCAACATCTTCCTTAACTTCCTGAGCAATCATTTTTCCGTCAATAACAACAGCACTCATTTTTTTACTCCTGTTCCCTGATTTTTTACCAGATGCCTGTAACCTAAAAGCAATTATTTTCTTTAAGTTGAATAAAGAATATAAAAAATTTATAATCTGATGATAAAAATTTTCTATTCTTTACGCAAAAGAATAATAATAAAAAGCTCTAAAAATTACAAATAGCCACGTTTTTTCAAAATGGAGAGAATTTATGAAACGTTTTTTTACCGCACTTTGTCTTGCATTTCTGATTATAGTACCGCTTTCAGCACAGGAAACCCCAGTTGAAACGCCCGCAAGTACCGAAAGTTTTGACTATTTTAAGACGATGAAAGGCGATCAGTTTCTGCGCATTTCGCTCGCACCGGTTTTTCCGCTTAATTTTCCAGATTTTCCAAGTCTTTTTGTAAAAGATGCACATCAGTTGAGTACCGGTGGAATGGGAAGCATAGGCTATCATTATTTTTTAACCGATTATTTGGCAGTTGGCACAGACGTAGGATTTGGATTTAACGTTACGATTGGAAGCCACGTGTTCAATTACGTTCCTATTTTGGGAACGGTTACCTTTCAGCCTTCCTTCAAAAAATTTGAATTTCCTGTAACTTTAGCCGTTGGATTTGCGTGGGAAGCTTACAGCAACTACAACTATTTTCCAGGTCTTGTTGTAAAACCAGAACTTGGCGCACATTACCGCATTGCAGAATCTTGGTCAGTTGGAGTTGATTTTTCATATATGTTTATGCCTCAGTTTATGGCTTTGCATCCAGACTCAGACGGTTCTACAAGTAATCAGAATATTTTCGGACATTTTGCAATTATAGCATTAAGCGCCAGATATTATTTCTAAAGAAAATTTTACAAGTCTGAAAATGCAGAACTAAGAATCATTAAAAAAATTTTGCATTTGATTTTATGGGAGAATTCATAATGAAAAAA
>CAZXCR010000161.1:0-4949 GCA_964639315.1 uncultured Treponema sp.
CGAGCGAAGCTTGCGACAAACTCGTGTTGCCCACGAATGTGGGCATACGTAACCGAAGGTTGCGGCACAGGCTCAACCACCGGGATTCTTGTGGATTACAAATGAAATTTTCTGTTAAAAAAAAGTCGCAACCTGCGGTTGCGACGGCTTAGCGCTGGGAGCCCCGAAGTTGCCGGCTTGCCGGCAATGAGCGAATAGCGAAGGGCGGACATAGCGACGGCGCACTTTGCGCCGTAAGCCCCGTAGTTAAAAATTAAAATTCTTCGTTTGCAATGGCAAAATCGAGCTCGTCTACAGTTATGTACCGATTTGCAAGAAGTTCAGAAAAACCTGCAGCGTTGAATTGTGTAACTTCGCCGTTATGTCGGACGGTGAATTTTTCGCCAGCTAAAAAAGCTTCCATCATCTTGCGGGAGTTGCTGTCTGTGTGAGTAAAGCGCACGCCAAGTATGTCGCAAAACCATTCCATACTTGAAAAATCGTATGAAATAATATCTGTACCTGACTTTATTTCGTATTTTCCGCTTGTATAAGTGCCCCAGCCTAAACCTGCACGAACATAAGAGCGCGCAGGGGATTCAAGACTTTTGTGGTAACCAAAAATCAGCCATTTATTGTCAGCATTTTTTTGAATGAAGGTGTAATCGATTGCTTTTGAAGCTCCGTCGATATTTGCATAGCAATACCACGTGTCATTCTGGAAATTTGTGTAATCTCTGTCCCAGGCAGGAGAGGTGTTAATTGTTACGTATGCAAAGGGATCAAAAACTGTAACAGTGGTTTTTCCGGAAGATTCAATTGCAATTATTAGACTATACCATTTTGAACCTTCTAAGACGCCTTTGTTTGTGTACATAACAGTGCCTTTTGCTTTTAATTTGTCAGAGGCGGTGTTTTCTTCGTTAAAGTTGCCGTAGTGAGAATGAAGGTACGCTAGAGATGGATTTTTTACGTTCAAAGTGTCAGTAACTTGATACAAAAGATTTTCGCCCGGAGTAAAGAAAAATTCTGTTTCTTCTATATCGCCGTGGGCGTACTTGCACTGACGACTGCCACCTTCATATTTTTTTGTGTATCCTAAAAAATATTTTACAGTTGTGGTTGGATAAGTGTAGTAAGTTTCTTTTATGATTGGATAAGTGCCGTCTTTTAGTATTTTTTCGTATGAAGTTCCCCACAAAAGATTTTCGTAGCCTAAAAGGGAGTTCATTGTGCCTTCAAAGGGAATGTCAATTTTTTCATTTTTGATAATGCTGCTTAATGAAACACACGAAAAAAATAATGTACTTGTAAACAACAAAAACGCAATTTTTAACACTTTTTTCATTTTAGAATTCCTCGTTTGCAATAGCGTTTTCAATTTCTTCTTTTGTAATGCCCTGTGCTTCTACAAAATCCCAGAAGCCTGCTGTTTGGAAGCGCTGAACAGTGTTGCCTTTTCTAACCGTTAGATAGTTATTGTTCGAAATTAAATCCAGAATGAATCTTGCACTTTCTCCTCTATTCCAGGTGAATTCAAATTTTTCATTTCCGTTCTTCCAACCTGTATCATAAGACCAGCTAGTATAGGCAGTGTGATATTCCTTTGTAATTTTGCTTCCGTCTTCCTGTTTTATGTCGTAAGTTCCAATCTGAGAATACCCATAGCCAATTCCCCACACAAATCCGGCTCTTACAATCGACTTACTTTCAATATCATTTTTGTCATAGCCTACAAAAATTTGTCTGTCGTCTAGCGGTCCTTTTAAAATGAAGGTGTACGTTGTGTAACCGTCAAATTCATTGCGGCTTTTGCGGACTGTCCACAGCGTGTTTACTGCTTTTTTTGGAGAAGTGGCAGTTTTTGCAGCCGGTGACGAAGCAGATGCAAGATTCTGTTTTAAGTAGTCGTCTTTATCAACTGTGGCGCGGGACATTGCGCAGATTTCGCCGGTTTCAACGTCTACAACGCGAGCGTTAAGCGTAATTTGGTCGCCCAAATCTTTTAAGGTACCGTAGCAAACGTAGTCAACCCCGGCAATATTACCAATTTCCTTTGCAGTGTCTTCATTTACAAGTGCGCTTGATTGGAATTTCTGCTCGCTAAGGATTTTTTCAAGATTCGCTCTTTCAAAGATTTTAATTTTTCCAGTATTAAAAGCAGCTTCTGTGAGTGCGTCAGTTACATAATTTTCAACTGCGGAATTTTTATTATCCGTGCTTAGCGCAAGAAAAGCGTAACTTGGTTTTGCGCCATTCTTTCCAGACTGAAGGAGTTTTTCTGCAAGATCCGAAAGTTTTTCTACAATAGAATCTCCTCCTATGCCTGCAAGTTTTTTTGCCTGAACATTTATGTTTTTATAAACGTTCCAGTCCATAAATTTTGCGCTAACAGTTCCGTCATCGTTTGGCGTAATGATTATTGACATAAAAGTGGCTTTTCCGTCAGTTCCCATAACTAGGTCGCCGAAAGAATTTTGGTCTTTGTAAATGTCAATGCCGTTTTCTATAAAATCGCCGTAACGATCTTCGAGTTTAGAAATTGTTCCCTTGTTCAAAACTTTTTCTGTAGCATAAAAAAAACGTCCCATGTAGTAAGAAAAATAAAGTTCTTTTACATTTTTATCTTTTGAACTTACTTTATAAACGTCAATTTCAGCGTCAAATTTTTTCTGAAGGTTCTGTTTGTCTTCCCCGTAAAGTTCTTGCAGTTTGTATCCTGATTTTTCCGCTTCTTCTACAGTTGTGCCCCACTTAAGCTTAAAGTAGCCGTTTTTAGAGTTCACAGTTTCTGCAAAAGTCCACGCAAGACTCATAAGCAAAAAACTCATTACAAATAAATTTTTCTTCATTTTGTGCTCCTAGTAAAATCTCGTTTTTTAAGACTTTTTCAAGTTTATCCTTTATTCGACTTCCTGTAAATCTTGAGAAAATTTTGGAGCAAATTCTTGTGGTAACGCGCTGTCCAGGGCTACGGCTAGTCGCCTCGGTGCTTCGCACGCGCTTTCGCGCCCCTTCCCATCGCGGCTAGGTTTTGGCTGCAAAAGATTTTAATTTTTTTTGTAAAACAGAAAATTTGTCATTCTGATTTTAGCTCAGAATCTGTATATGATAGAATTTTCCCAAAAAAGGTGAAAAAGCCTAGCCCCGATTGTAGCGGCGCGAAGCGTTCAAAAACGTAGTTTTTGAATGAAACCGCGGAAAGCGGGCTTCCTAAAAAAAATTTCGCTCGGAACGTAAAAGAAATTTGTGGCAAGAAAAAAAAATTCGCTCCAAATATAAAAAAATAATTTCTTATTTGACAGTATGCTGAACTAAATTCATGGTGACTCGTAAGCCCCGCATCATTACCTTTTATTTTTTTCTACAACTGTCTATACTAGAAAGGCAGTTTGTGTCTGCAAAACTAAAAAGTTTTCAAGGTAGGAGAAAATGATAGGTACATTTTGGTCTTTGGTTCCGGCAATTGTTGCAATTGTTCTGGCCCTCATCACAAAGGAAGTTTATTCTTCGCTTTTCATCGGAATTTTTATTGGAGCAGTGTTCTTTGCTTGTTCAGTTCCAGGCGGATTCACTTTATCAGGATTATCAACTCATCTGTTTCAGGACGGATTAATTGCTCAACTTTCTGATTCATACAACGTGGGAATTTTGGTTTTCTTAGTTGTACTTGGAATTATGGTTGCCTTAATGAATAAAGCCGGCGGTTCAGCAGCATTCGGTCGCTGGGCACAAAAACACATTAAATCAAAAGTTGGCGCTCAGGTTGCAACTATCATTTTGGGAATTTTGATTTTTATTGATGACTACTTCAACTGTTTAACGGTTGGTTCTGTAATGAAACCTGTTACTGATAAATACGGCGTTTCAAAAGAAAAATTGGCTTACTTAATTGACGCTACGGCAGCTCCGGTTTGTATTATTGCACCAATTTCTTCTTGGGCAGCCGCTGTTTCTGGCTTCGTAACTGAAGGCGAAAACGGAATTGCACTTTTCTGCAAGGCTATTCCTTTCAACTTTTACGCACTTTTTACTATTGTAATGATGTTTGCAATGGTATTTATGAAATTTGAATACGGCGAAATGTCAAAATACGAAAAAGCTTTGGCATTTATGAGCGAAGAAGAGCGCAAAAATCAGGGCGAAGGTACAACTGAAGAAGAAATCGAAGGAAACGCAAAAGGTCGCGTTATAGATTTGATTTTGCCAATCGCAATTTTGCTTGTTTTCTGTACCTTGGGAATGGTTTATTCAGGCGGAATTTTTGACAAAGAAAGCGAATCATACGGAAATTTCATTGTTGCCTTTTCAAATTCTGATGCATCAGTAGGTTTGGTAATTGGTTCGTTCATCACACTGATTTTAACGGTTATCTATTATTGTTGCCGCCGAGTTTTGAAATTTACAGAATGTATGGCTCTTGTTCCAGAAGGATTTAAGGCAATGGTTCCTGCAATTTTGATTTTGAGTTTTGCATGGACATTAAAAGCAATGACTGATAGTTTGGGCGCTGCTGAATACGTTGCTAACTTAGTTTCAAACAGTGCTGAAAGTTTGCAGTTCTTCTTGCCAGCCATCGTTTTTATTATTGCTGTAGGATTGGCTTTTGCAACTGGAACTTCTTGGGGTACTTTTGGAATTTTGATTCCAATTTGTATTGCAATCTTCCCTGATGCAGGCGACCCACTCAGAATTATCAGTATGTCAGCTTGTATGGCAGGTGCTGTTTGCGGTGACCACTGTTCCCCAATCAGCGACACAACAATTATGGCAAGTGCAGGCGCTCAGTGCGAACACGTAAACCACGTAAACACTCAGCTTCCTTACGCAATGACCGTAGCGATTATTTCGTTCCTTTCGTTCCTGGTTGCAGGTTTTACTCAGAAACTGGGAATCGTGCCAAGCTTCTTTATTTCATTCTTCTTTGGATTGGCTTGTCTTTTAGGCTTCCTTTTCTTTATGAAAAAGCG
>CAZXCR010000162.1:0-4943 GCA_964639315.1 uncultured Treponema sp.
GCGCCGATTGAGCTTGTCGAAATCAAGCGACTGTTACTGATAAAATTTTCTGTTATAAAAAATCTATTTCTTAACAAAAAAACTCCGCACCAAATGCACAAAATAAGTTTTGCACAAGATGCAGAGTTATAAAGAAACTGCTACAACACAGTCTAGTCAAGTCTAGTATTCTTCTGCCGGAGAATTTTCCCGCTTTGATGCAATGTGAACAGTTTTATCTTCTTTTGCAGCTCTTCTTTCGGCAACAAGACGACTTTCTCCCTTGCGACGAATTACGATTTTTTTCTTAGAATCAGCGCCTTCTTTTTCAGGAGCGTATTTTGCTTCCTTTGCAGCTTTTTTTTCTGCCTTAGCCTTTGCTCGATCACGATTTTCTTTTTCAATAAATTTTAAAGATGAATCAAGTCCGCCTAAAAATTTCTGCATATCATCTGCAAAAACAACAATGGCTCTTCTGTCGTCAACTCCGTCTTTTACTTTGCTTTCAACAATCTGCAAAAAAATGTCCCGGTTGCGGTTTTCTTTTACATTAAAAAAATATGCACGATTTTCCAATGTAACTTGATTTGTGTAAAGTTCGCCACGAATACCCATTTTCCTTCCCTCGCAATGTATTTTGATTTTAATTAAGATATTTTAAGAATTTTTAAACTGACTAAAAAACTTTTAGCGCACTTGCAATAAAAACTTTAGACTGAAAAAAATTCTTTAATTGAATAAGAAATTGTAGCAGCAACAATCTAGCAAATCTGAAAAAAGTTTTCAATAGTTTTTTTCGTTGCCCAAATTGCTGCTGCCGGTAAACCGTAAATTTTGTCAGTCTACTTTGCAAAAAGTTCTGCAACTGATTTAACAGCTTCGTAAAGTTCATTTATAGAATTTTCTGTGCTTTCAAATCCAAAACTGAATCTTACTGCATCTTCTTTTTCTTCGGCACCAATTCCCATGCTGTCTAAAACAGGACGCGAATGTTTTGAAGCAGAACAGGCGCTTCCGGTGGAAATAAAAAATCCCTTTGAACTTAACGCTCTTTCCATAACCTGACCTGGAATTCCCTTAAAACTTGCCTGTACAATCCACGGAGAAAATTTATCTTCAAAAGCCTTATCGCTTCTGCAGTGCGGAATGATTGATGCGCCTTTTATTGTGAGAATTTTTTGTATAAAATCCGAGGTGATTTTTCTTTGCTCTTCAAAGCGTTCCATATTCTGATTTTTAGAAATGAAATATTTTTCAAGGCAAAGTGCCATTGCCTGCGCTCCAAAAAGATTTTCAGTTCCGCTTCTTACATTTTTTTCCTGACCGCCGCCTTTTAAAAATCCGTTTATTTCTTTGTTTAAATAAAGAAGCCCAATTCCTCTTGGACCGCAAATTTTATGTGCGCTAAAAGCTGCGCTGTCGATTCCTTTGTGATTTAAATCAAGTGGAATTTTTCCAGCCGCCTGAACACAGTCAATGTGAAAGAAAATTTTTCGTCTTCCGCTCGAAACTTCAAGAAGTTTGTCTGCAATTTCGTAGATATTTTGAATTGCGCCAGTTTCGTTGTTAACCGCCATAACGCTTACAAAAACCGTGTCGTCTTGAATTGCGTCCAAAATACTTTGTGAACTTACAAATCCGTTTTTGTCTGGATTTACAAAAATCACTTTCCAGCCAAGATTTGTTAGCATTTTTGACATTTCTCTTAAAGCCGGATGTTCAATACTGCTTAAAATAATAGAGCCTTTTTGCGGTCGGGTTAAAACGGAAAGTAGCGGAATATGGTCGCTTTCAGTTCCGCCGGAAGTAAAAAATAAGGTTTCGCTTTTTACACCAAGAATTTTTGCGCATTTAGCTCTTGCTTCTTCCAACGACGTTTTTGCGTCTACACCAGCTGCATGTATTGAAGAAGGATTTGCCCAATGCTCAAGAGAAAGTTCCAGCGCTTTTTTTAAGATTTCGCTGTCTGCTGGAGAAGTTGCGGCCCAGTCAAAATAATGCTCTTTTGAAATCATTTTTGCTTCCTGAAAAAATTTTGTTTATTTTAGAACATTTAAAATATCTTCATCAGATACTTCTGTAATCAAATTCCGCTGTTTTCCCGTGAGCAGAATTACGCGCACTTGTGAAGAATTATTTTTTTTGTCTTTTTTCATTGCTGAAAGAAGTTTTTGTGCAGAATCTTCTGTTTTTGAAAGAATTTGCGGAGCTGCGCCAGTGTCGTATCCAAAGGCATTTAAAATCGACAAGCATTCCTCTGCATAAGATTTTGAAGTCTTTCCCAAATTTTCTGAAAGTTTTAAAGACCTTGCGATTCCCCAGGCAACTGCTTCTCCGTGAGTAATTTTTCCAAGTCCGGCAACTGCCTCAAGTGCATGACCAAAAGTGTGACCCAAATTCAGTAGGGCGCGGTTTGCTTTTTCTCTAAAGTCTTCTTCAACAATTTTTGCCTTTGCTCTTGCACATTCCAGAATAATTTTTTCAAGAATTTCCGGATTTCTTTCCAGAACTTGCTGCTTGTTTTGTAAAATGAGGGAAGTCATATCTTCGCTAAACAAAAATGCGGTTTTTATGGCTTCTGCCAGCCCCGAAATAAATTCCAGCTGAGGCAGCGTCTGAATAAAATAAGGCCACACGTTAAGATTTTTTGCCGGATAAAAAGAGCCAATCATATTTTTAAAAGTTTCAAAATCACAGCCAGTTTTTCCGCCAATTGCAGCGTCCACATCAGCAAGAAGAGTTGTGGGAACAAATTCTACTTCAACTCCGCGCTTAAAAATGCTTGCGGCAAAGGCAGTCATATCTGTTACAACTCCGCCACCAATTCCAACAAAAAGACAATTTCTGTTGAAGTTGTGCTCAAGGGCAGTTTTTATGATTGCAAGAACGTTTTCAATGTTTTTGTAAGATTCGCCAGCCGGAAGCACAAGAAGAAGATTTTTTTGACTTTCTGATTTTTTTTGAAATTCAGGATGATTTATAAAATCCTGCATAAAATCAAGTTTTGCAACATTTGTGTCTGTTACGAAAAGCCGCTGAGGGGCGCAGTTTTTTAAAGATTCATTTGAAAAATAGAAATCGACAAGGTCTGGTTTTCCAGAATAAAAATTTATTTTAGTTTTTTTAAATCCTGAATCAACTGGATAATTTAAATCAAAACTTTCTTTTAAATTTAAAGTGCTCATAACAGCAAAAGTTTAATAATTTTTATCTTCCATTGCAATCAGATTGTCAATTACTTTTTGAACGCGATTTACTTCCCGGTCTAAAATTTTTTTATAGTCCAGTTTGCCGCTTACAATTCGCTCTCTTTCATCTTCCCAGTTTTGCAGATTCGTAATATTTAAAAATCTGAACTTTGTGGAATTTGCCTTTTCTGACCAAAGTTGCGCTTCTTCCCAGTAATAATAGCCGGCTTTGTAACAAGAAAGTGCTTTTTCTAAATTCCTGAGATATTCGTCTTTCCACGGCGCATCGTAAAAATATGCGACTTTTTTATCATAAATTCGCCCAAGCCTTAAGTGCTGTTCAATAAGCTTTAAATTCAAGTGCATTTGAAAAAGATAGCGGTATTTTTCCCATTCTGATTCATTTTCAATTTTTGTGTAGGCATAAAGTGGATTTGCAAAGTCAGCATTTACCGCTTTTTCAAGCCAGTAGATATTTTCTATGCAGTCATCAGGAAGTTGCGCGTAGTGAGTATGAAAAAGTTTGTAGTAGTCTTCTTTGTATTTTACAACGTACGCGCTAGAGCTTGCGGCACAGATTATGATGAGAGAAAAAAAAACTAAAATTTTCTTAAAAAAATTTCTTTTCACGCTTCGAATATCGGCAGTTTTTTTATTTCTGTCCAAATTATTTTTGAAATTTCTTCTGCCGGAAGTTTTGCGTTTATTGTTACAATTTTCATCTCTTTAAAAGCGGAATTTTCTTTGTATTCAGACATTACTTTTCTATATTCATTTACGGCTTTTTCAAGGAATTCCTGCTTTTCGTAAATTTCTTTTTCTTCGCCACGCAAAGTAATTCTTTTAATTGCAGTTTCTGCGTCAATGTCAAAATAAAAAACTAATTCTGGAAGAGGAAAATGGCTGTTTACAAAGCGCGGAATTTCAGGATTTGAATCTATGCTCTGGTAAACAAGGCTTGAAAAAAGATATCTGTCGCTTACAACAAAATTTTCAGTCTGGCAGGCTTTAGAAATTCCTGTAATCAAGTGATTTGTGTCTTTTTTGTCAAGAAGAAGTTCGCCGTCAATATGCTCGCTTCTGTCTGCTGCAAAAAGATACGCAATTGTTTTGCTCGAAAGCTTTATTTTACCGCCTAAAACCTCGCGAAGAAATTTTCCTGTAGACGAAGTGCCTGGTTCCTGTGTAAAGAAAAATTTTTTTGTATTTTTACATACAGAAAGATTTTTTTGCAGCGCCTTAAGCTGAGTGCTTGTGCCGGAACCGTCAATTCCTTCAAAAACTATAAAATTTCTTAAAATCATTTTTTCCTCTTTTTTGCCAGACAAGTTTTGCCTAAAATCTGCTTGTAATTATATTCAATTTTGCGAGTGTTACAAATAGAATTTTTTTGTAAGAAAAAATTTATTTCTTAACAAAACTCGCGCGAGTTACCAACAAAATTTCTTGTTAACAAAAAGTCCCTTTTTTAACCAAAAGTCCCTTTTTTAACCAAAAGTCCCTTTCTTAACCAAAAATCCCTTTCTTAACCAAAAATCCCTTTCTTAACCAAAAATCCCTTTCTTAACCACCGGGGCGCGCGAGTTACCACTAGAATTTACTGTCCAATAAAAAATTAATGCTTAACTAAAGTCGCGCGAGTTACCAACAAAATTTCTTGTTAACAAAAAGTCCCGCAGTTAACCAAAAGTCCCTTTCTTAACCAAAAATAACGCAAGTAACCTCGCGCAAAAATTCCTACCTTAAAAATTGCACTTTTAGTTGATTTCTATAATG
>CAZXCR010000163.1:0-4896 GCA_964639315.1 uncultured Treponema sp.
AACGTTTAAGTTCTGATTCTATTTGTCTTTTTGTGTTTTGCATAATTGAAATTATAGAAAAACTGGTACAAATTTCAAGTTCAACTTTGGATTTGTACCAGTTTTTGTTTTCTTAGAAAAATATAGCTAGAAAAAAAACTAGCCCCGATTGTAGCAGCGCCGAAGGTGTTTTGGAGCGATAGCGGAGTTACCAGTGAAATTCTCTATGCTCAAAATCCAAATTTAGCTGTTTAAATGCAACTTCAATTTGATTTTTGTAAGCGGACTGGAGCTGTTTTAGAATAATGGCGGCATTTTCTTCGGCAGAATTTACTAGCACTGCATAAGAAGTTTTTTGTTTTTTTAAGCAGAGTAATTTTGCAAAGCGATATTTTGCGCTGTCACCTAAACACCAGTCGAGTTTTTCATTCACTGAACTAAAAAGCAAATCAATATCTGTGTACAAATTGCTTTTTATGCTCTGTTTTAATGCAGCTTCGTGCAGTTTTTTTAGGGCATTTATTTTCTGGGTATTTTCAAATTTTCTATCGACTGTAATAAAATGAAATAGCAGTGCTTCGCTAAACGGCATTACAATTCCTTTTTCACAAAAATTCCCCTGATACAAACAAAGCGGCTCGCCAATATAAAACGGAACTTGTTTTGTAAAATTTTCAGTCACATTTTTGGCAGCTTCAAGTTCAACTTTTATCATTTTTGCAAAAATTGATTCAATATCGTCTCTTTTTATTAAATCTTCTAAGTAAAAATTTTTAAGATGAATTTTATATCCGCGGTGAATCAACTCTTTTGTGCAAAGCAATCCGTACTGACCAAAAACTTCGCTTCCTTCATCAGTTGGAAAATACAAATCATAAGTTGAATTTTTACAATCATCTTTTTTTAGGGCATTCAAAAGTTCTTCCAGCGTTACGAGCATAGAAAAATATTCTTTATTCATCGCATAATTTACAGGCTGATGATTTGTTAAGGCTTCGGCACTAACCACATTTTTGTCAGCAAAATAATTTTTTAGAAGAGGAGTGTATAGCCCAAGATTTGGCAAAAGAATTTTTTCTCTGGTCTTAGAATTTTCTTTTTCACGCTCAATATTTTTTTTGTCCTGCTCTTTTAAACTGATTTCATTTTGTTCCTGCAAAGAATACAAAAAGGCTTCAAGACGGGTAATTATGCCAACTTTAGACGAATGTTCATCAACTTCAAGCTGAAAATATTCTCTGCCGTTCATTTCGCTTTGGAAAAAATGCTGAATTGCAGTATCTGGACCGCAACCGTGATTTGTAATGTATATTGGATAAAAATTTTTATTTGCCTTAATGATTTTTAATCCGGTCAAAATATGCTGACCAAAAGGCCAATACATATCTTTGTAATCGTGTTCAACTTGCATATAACTTGCTTCAAGATGTTCAAGATGAACAACCCGGCAGCCAAGTTTATTTAAATGCTCTTCAATTCCCATATTTAAAACAGGGTCGCTTAAATTATAAACTCTGGAAATTAAAACAAACACTTTTTCGTCAGTTTGCAAAAATTCCTTTCCTAATTTTTCAAGCCGATTTGAATGTGCTACAAGATTTTTAAAACCCAAAACTGCCGCTACAAACATTTTAAAAGGATTTACATTTATGTCTTTTGAAATTGACAAAATACTTTTTAGCATAAATTTTTTTCCGAAATTCAAACTTAATTCCGGCATAATCAGCTTTATTCCCCGTTCTTTTAGATGAAAAGCTTCTTCCATTAAAAGCGGACTCGTCTGCATATACATACACGAATAATCTTTTCTGGCAACTGACCCTTTGTGGCGGATTGTGTACAAGCGCGGAAGTACAATAAAATCAACTTTCTGTTCCAAAAGCCATGCAATATGACCATAAATCAGCTTTATTGGATAACAGGTTTCGGCAGTTACATATTCATTTGCTTTGTTTACAATTTCTGCATTTGTTAAAGGTGACAAAACAACATTAAATCCAAGTTTTGTAAACATGGTGTGAAAAAGCGGAAACATTTTGTGAAGAAAAATTACGCGCGGAATTCCAACAGTTTTTTTAGCGGATTTTTTGTCATTTTTTGCCAAGTGATTTGCGTACGAACAATCTGCATTGTAATTATTCAAATATGATTTTTCGCTCTTTTGCAAAAGCCAGGCATTTTCCAGCTGATTTTTTTCCTTGTTAAATTTTATTTGATGATTGTTAATTAAAAGACTTGCAGCACCTAAAGCGCCAGTCACACTAAAATATGGAGTAACACGAATTTCTTTTTTTGTAATTGCACGGAAGGCACACACAACTGCCTGATTGTACGCAATTCCGCCCTGAACTGCAATTTTTTCGCCAATTTTTTTCTGATTTACAACCCTAAACAAATAATTTGAAGCAATCGAATATACAAGCCCAGCACACACATCTTCAAGTAAATTTCCCTGAGCCAAAGCCTTATTTATGCTGCCTTCTATAAAAACTGTGCAGCGGTTTCCAAGCATACACGGATTTTTTGCCTTAAGTGCAAGGTTTATAAAATCAGTCATACTAAGATCAAGTTTTTTTATTTGCTCTTCTAAAAAAGTGCCAGTTCCGGCAGCGCAAACTTTGTTCATTTCAAAATCAATCATTCTGCCGTTTTTTACGCTCATATATTTTGAATCCTGACCGCCAATTTCAAAAACTGTATCAGTATCAGGAAATTCCAAAACGGAACCTTGTACCTGTGCCGAAATTTCATTAATCACTAAATTTGCATTAATTTCTTTTCCAATATATTCACGTCCGGAACCTGTAACTGCAATTTTAGGTTTATTCAGCTTTAACGAAGGATATTTTTTATGCAATTTATCAAGTTCAGATTTTACAACATCTAAAGGCTTGCCAGAGGTTTTTACGTAACTGTAATAAATCATTTGATTTTTTGAATTGATTAAGACCAAATTTGTACTTGTAGAACCAATGTCTATTCCCAAAAAAGTTTTTTCCTTTTCATCAAAATCGTATAAGTTGAATTCTGGAAAATCTTTGTTGCTCACAAAATTGCTCAAGGGTTCATAAACTGATTTTTGCTGAAGAATTTTTTTTGTTTCAATCTGATTTTTTAACTCTCTTATTAAAATTGATTTTTCAGCAAGATTATAAAGTCCAAGAGCTGCTGCAAAAACTGAATCTTCGTCAAGAATAAAATCAGTATCATTTAATTTAAACAAATCTTTAAAAGCCCTAACCACCCCAGAATTTTTTGTAAGCCCGCCGCAAAGCAAAACTTTTTTTTCCACATCTTTGTTATGAAGCAAGGTTGATTTTACATTTCTAACAAGCGCATAACACAGCCCCAAAAGAATATTTGCGGTTGACTCTCCTTCCTGCATACGATGAATCATATCGGTCTTTGAAAAAACACTGCATCTGCCTGCAATTTGCGCAATAGAATTTGCTTCTTTTACAGTTTGACTGATTTTTTCAAGCGGAATTGAAAGCCTAGTTGCCTGTTCTTCAAAAAAAGCGCCAGTCCCCGCAGAACAATTTGAATTTTTTCTGGTGTCGAAAACTGAATCTGAATTTTTTGTGATGTAAAAAGTATTTTGCGCCCCAAGATAAATAAGACTTTTTGCTAAAGATTTTGACTTTAAGTAATTTTCCAAAGCAATTTGCTGTTCCTGAATAAATTTTTCTTCAACTAAAAGACTTGCAGCATAGCCGGTAACGCAAAGTTCTACTTCGTCAGTTTCGCTAAAATTAAATTCTTCGAGCATTTGTAAACTGATTTCTTTAATTCTATTGTGATGTGATTTTTCTGATTTTTTTACGTTTCCAGCTGCATTTATAAAAACCATTTTTACACTGAACGCACCGGCATCAATTAAAAGTTTCATATATATATATATCCTTAAGACACTTGTTAGTATTTGCTAACTTTATTATATTGATGTTAGTTATATCTAACTGTATCTGCGGATACAGTTTGTAAAAAAAATAATTTTTTTGTGGAAAATAAATTGTTCAAATCTGATGATGAAATTTTAGAATCATTAAAAAAATGCAAGCTTTTTAAAAACATAGAAAATACGGAAGAAGTTTTAAATTTTTTACAGGCGAATAAAGAAGTTGAATTAAAAAATTTAACTTCTCAAAATCAAATTTTTAGAATGGGAGAAGAAGCGCAAAATGCCGGAATAATAATAAGCGGCAAAATCAGCGTGGAAAAATTTCTTACAAACGGAGAGCGCCTTTCAATCGCTTATAAAAGCAGCGGGGATTTAATTGGAGAAGCGGCAATTTTTACACTTGCAAAAAAATACCCGTGTCAGCTGACGGCACTTGAAAATTCAAAGGTACTTTTAATTAGCCGCAATGCAATTTTAGATTTACTGCAAAAAGACAAAGCGATTTTAGAAAATTTCCTTACAGAATTAAGCACTATGACTTTTGCGTTACAAAATAAAGTTGAACTTTTAAGTCATTCAGGAATCACAGAAAAAATTGCATTTTTTTTACTGGAAAAATCTCGGCAAACAGAAAGTTCCATAATTCAACTGCCAGAATCCATTACAAATTTTGCATCATTTTTGAACGTTTCAAGAACGTCTCTTCACAGAGAAATGAAAAAACTTGAAAATTCGGGCGCAATTAAAATCAGTAAAAAGAAAATTCAAATTCTGAACAAAATAAAACTTGAAAAATCAGAGCAAAAAAAATTCTAAACATTGAATTTTCCTTCGTTATGTGAAATGATTGTGACTAATCACATTAAAACTGGGCGATTAACTCAGAGGTAGAGTGCTACCTTCACACGGTAGAAGCCATTGGTTCAATTCCAATATCGCCCAAAATTATTTACACGCCACTTTGCTGCACTTGCTACATTTGCCACATTTGTTCTATTTTATTTTCTTACTTCCAT
>CAZXCR010000164.1:0-4895 GCA_964639315.1 uncultured Treponema sp.
TGACTGAATTTTTTCTTTTTCCTTTTTAACTTTTGTGTTCAAAACATCAATAAGTTTGTTCAATCCACTGGCAAAATCAAAGTCATCGCTTGTAACGTGACTATTTCCGCCCCATCTGAAATTTACAGTTGCATCAAAATAAAACTTTTTATCTTCCTTTACGCGAAGAATTAAATCCACAATAAGATTATCAGCATAATCAAGCTTCTTTAATTTTTCGTTGATAAGCTCCGTTTGGTCCTTATTCAGGGTAAAGCCCTGTGCAGATACTGATTTTGTCATAATTTTGTCCTCCTGAATATTTGCATTGCAGTAAAAAACCGCATCTATTTAAATTATACAATAGATTTTCTAAAAAGCAAAAAAATTATAAGTTTTTCCAAAAGGATTTTTTAAGCCGATTTTTAAACCTGCCTCAAATGAATCAAAAGCCCTGCAAAATCTCCTTGAAATCTTGGAAGCTTTAAACCTAAGTTCATCAGCGTTGCTCCAGAAAGAACAAATTTTTCGCCTGTTTTTCCAAAAGAATCCTGCAGTTGAATTTCGTATTTTTTTTCTTCAGCAAGTCCCTCAAGCCTTACAATCCGCGACTTAAAATTCGGTCTGTTTAAAACCTGAATCATCACAACAAGCGCTTCAGTTTTGTCTTTGCTCACACATTCCCAAGTATCAAACTGATGATTTCCAGACGCACTTTCAATCCTGTAATAATCGCCGTTCATAACAAGAGAATTGTATTTTTTAAACATTTCAATCTGGCCAGGAATTAAAGCTTTTTCTTCATCACAAAGTTTTGTTATGTCAAGTTCGTAGCCAAAAGTTCCGCTCAGGGCAACAAATCCGCGAGTTAAAAATGGCACGGAACGGCCCGTAGTGTGGCTTGGACTCGAAGCAATGTGACTTCCCATCGAACTCAGCGGATAACACAAAGAAGTTCCTTCCTGAATTTCAAGTCTTTCAATGGCATCGCAGTCATCGCTAGTCCAAATTTGCGGACTATAATAAAGCATTCCGGCATCAAATCTTGAACCGCCCGCGCTACAGTTTTCCAAAAGCAAATCTGGAAAATCACACAAAAGTTTTTCCTGCATTTTATAAAGCGCAAGAACATATTTATGAAAAACCTCACCAGAATTTTCACTTTCGCAAACAGAACTTCCAACATCAGTTAAATTGCGGTTCATATCCCATTTTACATACTCAATATTTGCACTTTTTAGAATTTTCGCCACAGAAGAATAAACGTAATCAAAAACTTCAGGATTTGTAATATCAAGAACGTACTGCGCCCTGCTCAAAACAGGAATTCTCTTGTTAACGTGCAAAATCCACTCTGGATGCTGCCGGAACAATTCGCTGTTTTTGCTGACCATCTCGGGTTCAAACCAAATACCAAACTTAAGACCAAGAGCATTCACTTTGTCCACAAGAAATTTTAGTCCGCCCTTAATTTTTTCCTCGTTAACCGTCCAGTCTCCTAGCGAACTTGTGTCGTCACTGCGCTTAGAAAACCAGCCGTCGTCCATAACAAGCATTTCAATTCCAGATTTTGCAGCCTCGCCAGCAATCGAAAGCAATTTTTGCGTATCAAAATTAAAATAAGTTGCTTCCCAGTTGTTTATTAAAACAGGCCGCATTTTGTTAAAATATTTTCCCCTAATCAGATGATTTCGCCACAAATCGTGATAAGAGCGCGACATTTTTCCAAATCCGCAGTCAGAATAAATCAAAGCAGTTTCAGGAGTATAAAAACTTTCTCCCGGATTCAAATTCCACAAAAAATCATCAGAATTTATTCCGTTAACAACGCGCACAGTTTCAAACTGATTTATTTCTGCCTGACCAATAAAATTTCCGCTGTAAAGAAGCGCAAAACCGTAAACCTCGCCATTTTTGTAGTCAGCAGTTTTTTCAGCAATCGCAAAGAAATTATTTTCCTGAGCACTAGTTTCTCCGCGCAAAGATTTAACATTCACTCTGCCGTGAAAAAGCGGAGTCTTTTCAATATGACGTTCCCTAGCCCACTCACCGTGAAGCGAAATAAAATTCCACTGGTTTTCAAAAGAATTTTCCAAAGTCAGCGAAGAAGAATAAATTTTTTTGATTTTAAGAAGATTTTTTCCCCTGTTAATGATTTTTGCACTTTTTATAATCGCGTCCGAATCATCAAAAACTGAATAAAAAAGATTAAGTTCCACCTCAAGAACCTTGTCCTCAAGTTTAACAAGCAAAGTCTGCGACTTCCCGGCAGTTCCGGCACCATCAGCGCCAATTTCGGCGTCCGCAACACTCGAAGCACCATCAACTTTGCGACAAAAAGTCTGCGGAAGACCATCAAGATACGGCTTTTCATCAAGAATTTCGTATCCGCAATATTCAAGTTCCGCACAGTTCTGATTTTTTTCGTTCAAAAGTTCAACGCAAGATTCCCTAAAGTCCCCGCGCCCGCCACACGGAAATTCCCACGGAAAACAATCATTAAAAGCAAGAGTTTCCCTTTCGTTTTTTTCCGGACAAAAAGGATTTTCGTCAAGACGCATTTTAAAGCGAAGGTCATCTTCAAAACAAATTTTTTTACCGTAATAAAGGTGAGCCAAATATTTTCCGCCGGCAATTCCAATGCAATAAGAAGTATTTTTAGTTTCAATAAAAAAAGTCTGTGTTTTTTCGTTAAATTTAACGCCCATTTTTCAACCTCAAAAAAATACTAGCACAGTAAAAAGAAAATTTTTAGAGGATTTTTTAAGGAGCACATTATGAGAAGGAAATCTTTTATAAAAGCGGGAATTTTGTCAGTAACAGCCGCAAAAGCACGAGATTTTTTGTTAAGAAACTGATTTTTTATTACACAGAAAATTTCATTAGTAGCTTGCACAACTCCGGGCCTCCATAGCGGGCTAGGCTGGGTTTGGGCTGGTGGTTAAGAAAAGGAATTTTTTGCTAAAAAGAAAATTCTATTGGTAACACGCGCGATTTTGTTAAGAAGAAAATTTTTATTAACCAGAAAATTTCCGTCGGTTGAGCCAGTCGAAACCACGCTACTTGTAACAGATTTCCGTCAAAAACACATGGCTTTTTTTTGTTAAAAAAGTGATTTTTTTATTAACTGAAAATTTCATCAGTAACGCGCGCGCAACTTTTGCTAAGAAAATTTTTTTTTGCATAAAAAAAAGCCTAGCTTCTTTCAAAGCCAGGCTTCTAGCATCTCCCACGGGAATTGAACCCATGTTGTCGGGATGAAAACCCGATGTCCTAACCACTAGACGAGGGAGACAAACTGAGATTAGTATATAAATAAGCAGATTGTGCGTCAAGCGTTTTTTAAAATTTTTATCATTTTTTTTATTTTTTTTTACAGAATTTTCTCTGGCCTACTGAAATTTTTATCAGTCTGTAAATGCTTAAAAAGTTTCGGTTTTTAGGATTTCAATGGTTGCTAAAAACTTGCCTTTTGGATTTTTTTTGGCTTTTAAAATGCCGTAACGTTTTTCCCAGGTGCCGCCACCGCTCCAGTTTTGAGCGTAAGTTAGGGTAATTTTTGTTTCGCCTGGCTTTAAAAGTTTGAAGGTTAAAATTTGAGTTCCGCCTGAGCCAAGCAAATTCGAATCAGTTTTGTCAGCTTTGTACTCATCTTTTTGCAAAAGAGCCACGCTCTTATCTTCAATTTCTGCAGTCCAGGAAGAACCTGTTGTTGGATTTGAGGGAAGTATAATGGAAACTTCATTAGAGGCAGTTTTTTGAGCGCACGAAGCAAAAATCACGGCAGAAAAAAGTGCTGCGGTCAAAATAAATTTCTTTTTCATAGAAAAGTTCTCCTTTTTGGTCAGTTGGTAAAACAAACTGAATTATTTTGTTAAGCAATGGATTTTTTTTTACAGGTCGAATTTCGAGTTTAAACAAAATTTACAAAAAAGGTGAAAAAACCTAGCCCCGATTGTAGCGGCGTGAAACGTTCAAAACCGCAGTTTTTGAATGAAACCGCGGAACAGTCGCAAGGTTGCGGCAAACTCGCTCCAATTAAGTAAAAATTGTAACAAACTCGAATTTTGACCTAACAAAAAATTCTATTGGTAACCTGCGCAGAATATGCTGCTTGATTTCGGCGATGGCGCACAGATGATTAATTGCAAAATTCAGGTTTTGCTTTTACATTTTAAGCCACCATTCATAAATTTTCAAATCATCATTCAGCTCTGGATGAAAACTTAGGGCAAGTTGATTTTTGTAGCGCGCGGCAACAATTTTTTTGTCAACTTGGGAAAGGATTTCAACTTCCGGCGAAGTTTTTTCAATGTATGGCGCACGAATAAAAGTCATTGGGATTTTTCCAATATCAGCAAAATTTTCTTCCGTATAAAAACTTCCCAGCTGGCGACCGTAAGCGTTTCTTTTTACAGTGATTGGCATTGTGGCAAAGTGAAGTCTTGTATCGTTTTCAAGCTTTTCTGCAAGAAGAATCATTCCGGCGCAAGTTGCAAGAACCTTTGTTCCGCTCAAAATCCGCTCGCGCAAGGGGTCAAACATTTCAAGTTCGCGCAAAAGTTTTCCCTGAACCGTACTTTCTCCGCCTGGCAAAATAAGTGCATCAAAGGACTTTTGAACATCAGTTTTTTCCCGAAGTTCCAGATAACTAAGCCCCAGTTCAGAAAGTTTTTTTTCGTGTTCAGCAAATGCGCCTTGAAGTGCTAAAACTGCGATTTTCATTTTTTTTCCTCGTATATTTGATTTTTAAAATCATCTCTAAAAATGACATTATAAAATCTATCAGGACAAGATTCGACTTTTTCAATTAATACTCTAAGCACCGATTGAGAGAGTCGAAACAAAGCCGCACATTACACGAATATGCTTCCGCAAAAAGCGCGTCAATTCGCCACGCTGAACGTAAGAGGAAT
>CAZXCR010000165.1:0-4890 GCA_964639315.1 uncultured Treponema sp.
ACATTCCTGCAGGTGGCGGAATCAGTTCTTCTTCGGCTCTTGAATGCGGATTTGCCTATGCCGTAAGCGAAACTTTTGGATTTAACATCAGTCGCATAGAAATTGCAAAGCTCGGTCAGATGAGCGAACACGAATTTATGAACGTAAACTGCGGAATTATGGATCAGTTCATCATTGCAAACGGAAAGAAAAATTCTGCTATTGTTCTTGACTGCAACACCCTTGAATATGAATACGTTCCGCTTGAACTTGGCGATTACCGCTTTGTTGTAATGAACACAAACAAGGTGCGCCGTCTTGCAGATTCAAAATACAACGAAAGAAGAAGTCAGTGTGAAGAAGCGTTAAAAATCTTGCAGGATTCTGGCGTAAAAATTTCTGCACTTTGCGAACTTAACCCACAAAAATGGGAAGATAGCAAAGCTGCCATTAAAGACGAAATTCTTTTAAAGCGCGCAAAACACTGTGTTTACGAAAATCAGCGGGTTTTAGATGCCGTAGAAGCACTTCGCTCAGGAAATTTAAATAAACTTGGTCAGCTTTTAAATGAATCTCACGAGTCTCTTAAAAATGACTACGAAGTTACCGGAATTGAACTTGACACTTTAGCTCAGAGCGCACAAAAACAGGAAGGCTGCCTTGGTGCCAGAATGACTGGCGCTGGATTTGGCGGATGTGCAATCGCTCTTGTTCATAAAGACAATGTTGATTCTTTTATTGAAAACGTTCAGAAGGAATACACAAAAGTTGTGGGTTACGAAGCGGGATTCTTTGCCTGCGATTCAGGTGACGGAGTTGCTCACTACACAAAATAAATTTTATTGAAAAATTATAAAATTTTATATTGCGCAGATTTTCGGCGAATCTTAAAAATAAGAACGCTGATTTCTGCGCATTTTTTTTCGATTTATATCGATTTATGATTTATATCAATTTATATCGATTTTTACTGATGAATTAAAAGCGGCAGGTACTTTAAGCAAAATATGTTCTTAAAATAATTCCCTGGTCGTAGTTGCCGAATCCTTTTCCAAAAATATTCATTCCGCCCATATGCTCGGCATTTTCTTTTACGCCCACCTTCATTCTGATTGAATGATGTTCGTTAATTTTAAGATCGCTAAGTTTTACGTCGCTAATTTGAATTCCATCAACAAAACTGCCCTCTTCGGTAACGGAAAAATGCTTTAAAAGTCCATACTGACTTCCTTCAAGCTTCCACCACTGCGGCGTGTATTTTCCGCGCTTATCGCCAAAATCTCCTGGGCTTACCCAAGTACCAATTTCCGTCTTATTAATCCACATTGTTATATCTGACGGCCAGTTTGAATTTGTACCGGGAGTTTCGCTCGAAAGTTCAAGACAAATTTCAAGTTTAGTAAGTTTTTTCTTTTCGTATAAAGTGTTGTTCGGGAATTTATATTCAAAAGTTCCGCTTCCGCACCATAAAAGTCCAGCCTTCATTCTTTCTGGATTTAAAAATGAATCTGGAATGTCTAAAAGACCGATTATGTGTTCCTGAGAGCAAAGTCCGCACGGAGCAGTAACTCTGCAGTCTGTAAAAATTCCAATCGGCATTTCAACTTCAACAAAATTGTCAGCAGCATTCTGCTTTTCTGGAAACTGAATCAAAAGTTCTCTAAAGGCAGGCTTGCAAAGTTTTTGATTTCCTTTTTTAGCCTTTACAGATTCAGTAAGTAAAAGCCCTGATGACTCAAGAATCGAAATATGAGTTGCAACAGTTGACTGAGGAAGTTCGAGCGCATCAGAAATTTCATTGATGTTTAAAGTCCTTTCCCGAAGCAAGTTCAGCATCTGTATTCTAGGTTCCGACGCAAGTGCCTTCAGTTTATCCAAATCTTCCAAAGGGTTTATTACAAGTGTTGAATCAATTTCCTGCATAAAAATCACCTTACAATCTTGTTTTTCTTCAATTATAATCAATTTTTTTTGATATACTCAAGTATTATCATCAAAAAAAACCGGTCCGTAAAAACTTTACAGACCGGCGAAAAAGGAGGCTAAATGCTTTTAAAGGAGCAAGCATTTTTATATAAACCGGAACTTTTGTTGGCAGTTGTTCCGGGTTATACCTGTTTTATCACTGCCCGTACAAGGCAATTTATTTTTTCTGGATTTCCAGAATTGAAAGAGAATTCTTTGGTGCTGGGTAAGCAAAGCTAGAAGAAACGCCAGAGAAAGTCTTTGTTTTTGGAGTAACAAGGGTTTTGTCGAAGAATGAGTTTTCGTCATTCATATCGCCAGTTAAGTAAGTTACAGCTGCAGTTTCTGCAAGAGAAGGAGCGCCGTTAAGATTAATCTGAACACTCTGCTCTGAAGAAGCCATATTTACAATCTTTACAATAACTTTGTCAGCAGTTTCGCCTACGTGAACAAAGATTGGGTCATAAGACTGTGCATCTGTAAACTCGTGATAAAGCTGTCCGTCAAGATAGCAGCGGAAAGTTTCGCCACGTACTTCAATCTTAATTTTGTATGGTTTTCCCTGAATCAAATTGATAGGTTTTGAATCGCCTACAATAGTGCGGGCTTCGCTGGTTCCCTTTTCTACGCAAGACTGAGTGTTACCCCAACCGCCAAGATTCCACCAGTAAAGATTTTTGCCCTTTACACCAAACATAATCAAGAAACCTTCAGCACCACCAACTTTTGTTGCAGTAAGTTCAAAATCATAATTCTGAACGCCTTCCATTTCGATTTCGTTGTTGAGCATTGCGCGCACATTGATATCTGCAGAAGTCTGGTTGATTACGCCTTTCTTGATTCCCCAAGCGCCAGTTTCTTCGCGGAAGTCGTCAAGATTCTCTAAAGTTTTGTCTGTTGCAAAAATAACATCTTTTGTATCAGCATTTGTAAGTTTAAGATTTGAGAAGTTTGCTGTAGTTGCCCAAGTTCCAATTCCAACTGTTCCGCCAATAAATTTCTTTTCAACAGCATTTTCTGGCTGAACAACTGTAGTTTTTACAGTCTGGTCAGATTTTGCATTCATAAACATTTTCTGAACATAGTAGTTTGGTGAACCGTAAACTTCTGTATTGTTGAACCAGATTGCATCTGGAACCCACTGAGTATTTCCCATGCGGGCAAAAAGTGGAGCAATAGAAGCAATTTCAACAATGTCGCCGTTTCTTTCAATGCTTGTCATGTAAGCAGCTTCGCAAAGTGCCGAAAGAAGACTATTTCTTCTTCCATCAACCCAAGCTGCATATTCGCCAATGAATACCTTAGGCTGACCTTCTCCACGTGGATAGAAGTTTTTATCGTCATAGCGCTGACCGTTTGTAAGGAACCACATATAGTCGTTGTAATAGTGCTCATCAACAAGGTCAGTAAGATTCTTATTTTTCTTGTTCTTTTCCCAAGCTTTTACCTGATTCCAAGCATTGTGGAAGTTAACATCGTTGTAGGTGAATCCTGAAGAAATTATTGTTTTTACATTAGGATATTTTGCCTTGATTTTTGTACTGATGTACTGGAAACGTGCAAGATAATCCTGACCGCAGTCTTCGTTACCAACACCAATGTAATTTACTTTGAATGGTTCCGGATGACCAGCTTCAGCACGCTTTGAACCCCATTCGCTATCAGCAGGGCCAGTTGCGTACTCTAAGAAATCAAGGAAGTCCTGAGCGTAATTTTCATAATCAGCAGTAGAAGAAATTTGTCCGTTGTGAGCCATACCAACGCTTAAAACAGGAATTGGTTCAGCGCCAATGTCTTCACAGAAACGCAAATACTCGAAGAAACCGATTCCGTTAGACTGTTCGTAGCCCCAGAAATTCATTTTTTCTTTGCGCTGCTCTACAGGACCGATTGTATTTTTCCATTCGTAGCGGTTATCAAGATCTGCTCCGTGAACAATACATCCACCAGGGAAACGGATAAATGCTGGGTGCATATCTTCAAGCATCTGTGCAAGATCTTTGCGGAATCCGTTAGGTTCATTTCTATAAATGTCAGCACGGAAAACTGAACAGAAATCAATGTCAAAAGAAGCTTCTCCCTTTGAATCTGGAGAAATTCCTGTTGCATAAAGAGAGAAAATTCCGTCTTCTGCGGTTGCGTTCGGGCTTACTGTAAATTCGTATTTTTTAAAGTCCTTTGTAAGACCTGTGATTTTTGATTCCCAAAGAACTTTTTTTGACTGCTTAGACTGAGCCTGAAGGGTAATTTCGCTTACAGTTCCGTCAGTTGAGCGCAAATAAACGTATCCAGGATATTTTTTGCCGGCTTCAAAAGGAATTCCGTCGTATCCACGGTTTGAAATTCCGTCACCAGCAGCTTTTACTTTTAAAGTTCCGTATGTAGGATTATTTTCGTTAAGAGGCTTGCCTTTTTTGCTTGCCTTGATTTTTGAAGCAGACTTTGCTCCGCTGATATTTGCATTATCCCAAGCTGATGTAGGCTGTTTTCTTGCATTCTGATATTCAAATGATCGGTTTTGAATCATTTCACCATAAAGACCACCGTCAGCAGCATAGTTGATGTCTTCATAGAAAATACCGAACAAATCTTTGCTTACAGGCGTTTTTGCAGCAGTAAAATCCGCAGTTATTGAAGCCGTCTGAGCAAAAACACCGCTAGAAAGTCCCGCAGCAAGCAGAACTGAAGCCGCAGCAATTTTTCTCTTAAACATTGTTTCCTCCACAAATAAAGTGAATATTATCACGTTTTATTGATTTATATCTAAAATAATGGAGTACAAAATGTATGTTGTCAAGAAAAATATCAAAAAATATCAATATGTATCAATAAAAATCAAACATAACTGAATCAAATCAATTTTTTTTGAAGAAGATGCGGATTTTTTTTGTTAGGTCAAAATTCGAGTTTTTGAAATTATCATCTAAGCGCCGATTGAGAGAGTCG
>CAZXCR010000166.1:0-4855 GCA_964639315.1 uncultured Treponema sp.
TAACAAAAAGACTTCTACATTACACGCCCGCAAGTTACCAAAGAAATTTGCTATCTAATAAAAAATTCTATTGGTAATCGCGCCCGCGTGTTTACCGACAAAATTTCCAGTTAAGAAAAAATTTATTTCTTAACCAGCGCGCGCTGCATACTCGCAGAAAAACTTCTTCTTAACAAATAAAATTTTTCTGCAAAAAGAAAATCTTCTTGTAATCCGCGCGCAACAAACCTCCGTGTCTTCTTAAACTCCCTCAAAAAACTCGTCAGCTTCTTTAACTGTTGCGCAAATATAGTCTGCACCACATTCTTCAAATTCTTTGCGGTTACCAAAGCCCCACAAAATTCCCATACATTTTATTCCAGCCTGATGAGCGCCTTCAACATCGTATTTTCGGTCTCCAATCAAAATGCACTCATCGCTTTTAAAATTATTTTTTTCCATCACGTAGCGCACAACATCAACTTTTTCAACACGACTTTTTTCATCAGCAGAACTGCCGCCTATAAAATCAAAAAGATTTGCAATCTGAAAATGTTCAAGAATTTGTCTTGCAAAATGTTCAGGTTTACTGGTTGCCACGCAAATTTTGTAATTCTTAGCTTTTAAACTTTTTATTAAATCAAGAATTCCGTCATAAATTTTGCATTCAAGAACGCCTTTAGGAGTGTAATATTCGCGATATTTTTTAATTGCATTTTGAATTTCAGTTTTAGGCAAATGCAGAATATTTTCAAAACTTTCTTTCAGTGGCGGACCAATCAATTTTTTATATTCACTGTGGTCAAAGTTCACTCCATAAAAATTTATAACATAATCAAAAGATTTATAAACGCCTTCCGAAGTGTCTGCAATAGTTCCGTCAAAATCAAAAAAAATGTTCTTAAAAGCCATAGCGTGATTTTATATGTAGGACTGCAAAAAATCTAGTTTTAAAATCAATGAAAACCTTTTCCAAATTGAATTTTCTTAAAATTGATTTTTTTCTTCTGGAGCAAATTTTTTTACTTCGACCAGCCTTCCAGCCTTCGCTAACGCTCATTGCTGCAACTTACGGTTCCCAAAACTTGCGGAATTATTTTGCTAAGAAGAAAATTTTTTGTTAGACAGGGAATTTCGTTGGTAACTTGCAGCAACTTTGGGCTTCCACGCTGGGCTAGGCTTTTTTATCAACTAAAATTTTTTTACTAGCGGCACTTTATTTTGTCCTCTGGTAAAAATTGCCATTTTTAGAGCATTCCAATACTTTACGAGCGGCAAAAAACTTCCTAAAATACTTGCCTATGGAATTTACACAAGAACAGATTGACGCATTAACAGTTAATGAAGTCGAAATTACGAAAAAAATTGCTGAAGAACTTAATATTCGTCCTCAGCAGGTAAGCGCTGTTATCAGCTTGATTGAGGAAGGCTGTACTATTGCCTTTATTTCACGTTATCGCAAAGAAAAGCACGGTGAATTGAACGAAGTTCAGGTTACAGAATGTGATCATAAATTCAAGTCATATAAAAATCTTGAAGAACGCCGTCTTGAAATTGTAAAGGGAATTTTTGGTCAGGGAAAACTTACAGATTCACTTTACGAAGCTGTTATGGGCGCAAAAACTTTAACGGAACTCGAAGATTTGTGGGCTCCGTTCAAGAAAAAGAAGAAGACTCGCGGAATGATTGCTGCAGAAAAAGGTCTTGAAGCTCTTGCAGATTTTATTGAAGCAGAAAACGACGATGCCGCTGTTGAAGCAAAAGCTAGCGAATTCATAAAAACAGATAACGAAGATTCAGCATTAAATGTTGAAAGTGCAGAAGATGCAATTTCTGGCGCAAAAGACATTATTGCAGAACGCGTAAGTCAGAATACAAAAAATCGTGAAGCAGTGCATAAACTTTATATGGAAACTGGTTCAATTGTTACAAAAGGAATTGTTCCGGAAGGTCAGGATGCAGAAACTGCTGAAAAAACTTCTACTTACAAAATGTACTGGGATTATTCTGAACCACTCAATCAGGTTAAGCCGCACAGAATTCTTGCAATCAACCGTGCAGAACGCGAAGGTGCCCTTGAAGTTACTCTTAACGTAGATGTTGACGCTGCCGTAAAAGAACTTCAGAGTCAGGTAAAAATTTCAAATAAATATTATTCAGAAGCAATTGAAGACGGTGTAGTGCGCCTTCTTTCACCGGCAGTTTTGCGCGAAATCCGCAGTGACGAAACTGACGAAGCTGATGACCACGGAATTGGAATTTTCTCTGAAAACTTAAAAAATCTTTTGATGAGCCAGCCAATTAAAGGAAGCCGGGTTCTTGGAGTTGACCCTGGTTACCGCAACGGTACAAAGTGTGCTGCCCTCGACGAAACAGGAAAATATCTTGGATTCTTTAAGATTTTCCAGGAACAAAATCCAGACGATGCTTACAAGCAGATAAACGACGCGATTGATAAGTACGACATTCAGGTAATTGCGGTTGGTAACGGAACTGGAAGTCAGGAAGTTCAGGCAATTGTAGCAAAAGTTATTAGCGATAATTATGCTGATGCTGACGTAAAATACACAGTTGTTGACGAAAGCGGTGCTTCAGTTTATTCAGCGTCTCCTGTTGCAACTGAAGAATTCCCTGATCTTGACGTTATGGTTCGCGGTGCAATTTCAATGGGTCGTCGTCTTCAGGATCCTCTTGCAGAACTTGTAAAAATTGACCCTAAGGCAATTGGCGTTGGTCTTTATCAGCACGACGTAAATCAGAAAAAACTAAGCGATACTCTTGATGAAGTTGTAGGTTCAGTAGTAAATCAGGTTGGCGTAAATCTTAACACAGCAAGTTATATGCTTTTAAAATACGTTTCTGGAATTAATGCCGGACTTGCAAAAAAAATCGTAAAGTATCGTGACGAAAACGGAAAAATTACCAGTCGCGAAGATTTAAAGAAAGTTCCGGGGCTTGGACCTAAGGCTTTTGAACAGTGCGCAGGATTCCTTAAAATTTCAGAAAGTGCAGATCCTCTGGATAACACCTGGGTTCACCCTGAAAATTACCCTGTAGCTCGCGAAATTTATCCTATGGTAAAGGCCGGAGAAAAAATCAGCGCAGAAACAAAAAAATCCCTCTGCGAAAAATATAACGTAGGCGAAACTACAATCAATGATATTATTGACGAACTTGCAAAACCTAACCGCGATCCACGTGACGGATATCCGGCTCCAATTATGCAGAAAGGCGTTGTAAAATTTGAAGATTTGAAGGTAGGAATGAAAGTTACCGGAAAAATCAAAAATGTTGTTGACTTTGGTGCCTTTGTTGACATTGGACTTCACGAAACTGCTTTAATTCACATTTCAGAACTCAGCGATTCTTTTGTAAGCGATCCTATGGATGTAATTAAGGTTGGTGACATAAAAGATTTTACAATTATCGATCTTGATAAAGACAGAATGAGAATTTCTTTGTCTCTAAAGAGTGATGCTGCAAGCCGTGCTTCTGGAACAGAAAATTCTTCTTCTGGCGGAAAAAAGAAAATCGTTATTGTAAGAAAAGGCGCTTCTGCAAATGCTGGTCACAGTGGAGAAAATAAAGCTTCTGCTGCAAAACGTGGAGAAAAACCTCATCGCGAAAAGCAGAATCTTGGCAGCAATGACGGCTATTCTTACAATCCGTTTGCAGCTTTTATGAAAAATAAAAAATAGCGCCGATTGAGCTTGTCGAAATCAAGTATACGTTAATATCTGGTAGTTTCGATGGGCTCAATCATCGTGTTTTAGTTTGTACAGTAATTCAAAAATTTCGTAAAAAAAGCGGCGCTTATCTAAAAAATTGGATAAGTGTCGCTTTTTTGTTTTGTGAATTTGGTCTGGTAAAAAAAAACTTACCACGTATCGTGATTTCGTGAACTTAGTTTTTTCATATAAGAATCAACTTCGCTATGAATAATTTCTTTTATTTCTTCGCGGCTAGTTGTTGTTTGATAAACTGTGTTTTCTTTAGATTCAGGAATTTCTTTTGTTGCTTTTGGTTTTAAAGTACTTTTGGAAAGGGAAACTTCTGAATTTACAAATTCTTCGCGTAAAGAAACGTAATTTTCAAAGCCAAGCATTCCAAGCAGTTCTGTTGCAATAAGTTCTGGATTGTCTCCGTCAAGAATTCCTAAAGTTCCGTTTAAACTGACTAAAAGAACCAGTTTTTCTGAATCTGAACACGGTGTACTTGCTATGATGTTTTTTCCAAAATCTACAATGTAGCCTTCCGGGCAGCCTTCACTTACAAGTTTTATAAGCGCTCCTGGAAAATTTTCCTGCAAAAGACTATTTGTTTTTAGCTCGTCGTGAAGAATTTCAAGTCCGCTATTTTGCACTTTTTTTGCTAAATCTTTGAATAAAAGAATAGTTTCTTTAATTTTTGTTTTTTCTGGCTCTTTAAAAAAACTGTACTTAGGAATTTCTTCAAAACAAATCATAATTTCCTCCTGAATTTTACGCATATTATAATTCAGGAATTCAACTAAAGAAAGTCTCTAAAAATTGCAATTTTTAGAAACAACTTTGAAACGACGTTTTTATTCGTGCCATATTAACGAATTAAAACTCGCAGACAACTGATGAAAAACAAATTTTGGATTAAAAAAAGGACGTGCTATATTAACGAATTAAATATCTAAAAGGTCGAATTTCGAGTTTTTATTACAAATTTATAAAAAAAGGTGTAAAAGCCTAGCCCCGATTGTAGCGGCGCGAAGCGTTCAAAACTGTAAGTTTTGAATGAAACCGCGGAAAGTCGCAAGCTTACGCTTGCTAACGAGTTTGTCGCTTGCGACAAACTCGCAGTCTTTTTATTAAGAAAAAATCTATTTCTTAACAAAGCAATTCTA